>JABHXI010000157.1 GCA_018657375.1 Candidatus Nitrosopumilus sp.
GTTTCCCGAGGTTATTCCCGTCCATAGGTTAGGTTGACTACGCGTTACTGAGCCGTATGCCTTGTATTGCTACAATGACTCGCATGGCTTAGTATCAATCCGATAGCAGTCAGGTCCGGCAGGATCAACCGGATTCTGAATAATTTTCTTTTTGGTCTTGATTATTGAAGTACAATTGTACTTGTATATTTGGAATTGACGGATGCACATAATGTTCACATCTCAGAAATGATCTTTCAGATCAAATCCTCATTCTTGTATGCGTAAATGGAGGCCCATGAATCACAAAGTGGCATATTGCCATACTTCATCACGAGCGCCGCCTATTGCTTTACGTATGCAGAATCCGATGATTGAAGAATCCATATAAACCATACGAGAAATTATGCCTGATCGCCCCAAAAATTGTAAAAATTGGAAGGAATTTTCATCAAAAAGAACCCAAACCACGGCGAATCAAAATAACGCTAGTCAAAGATCTAATCTTAATTAAAATCACAGTAAGTTTTGAACAGATTAACGTTGGATCATATAGAAAATTATAAACAAAAAACACCTGGATCTGCAAAAATATTTTCAAAGTCATTAAAATTTCATGTCAATGGTGTTTCCCATAACATAAGATTTTACAATCCATATCCGTTTGTTGTTAAATCATCTTTAGGGAAAAATCTACTGGATGTGGATAACAACAAGTATACAGATTATTGGATGGGTCATTGGTCTTTGATATTAGGACATGGTCAAAAAAACGTTAAAGAGTCAATTAAAAAACAAATTGAAAAAAGTTGGATGTACGGAACAGTAAATGAGCAGACAATAAGATTGTCAGAATTAATTTCAAAAGCAGTTCCCGTAGCAGAAAAAATCAGATACGTAACATCAGGTACAGAAGCTACGATGTATGCAGTAAGATTAGCACGTTCAGTTACAGGGAAAAAAATAATTGCAAAGATAGATGGGGGATGGCACGGATACACATCTGATTTACTAAAAAGTGTAAACTGGCCATTTAAAGAATCAGAAAGTAGCGGTACAGTAAACGATGAAAAAATTATTTCAATACCATACAATAATTTAGAAGGTTCATTAAAAATATTAAAAAAATATTCAAAAAATCTTGCAGGTGTTATTATTGAACCGGTATTAGGTGGAGGGGGATGCATACCAGCAACAAAAGAATATCTCAAAGGCATTCAAGAATTTGTTCATAAAAATAAATCGTTGTTTATTTTAGATGAAATAGTTACAGGTTTTAGATTTAGATACGGATGTTTGTATCCAACAATGAAATTAGATCCAGACATTGTAACCTTAGGAAAAATTACGGGGGGAGGAATGCCAATTGGCGTCATATGCGGTAAAAAAGAAATCATGGAGCATGCAGACACAACAGGAAAGAAAAAATCAGAAAGAGCATATATTGGCGGAGGCACGTTTTCAGCAAATCCAACATCCATGACATCAGGATACGCCACACTGAATTATTTAAAAACAACCAAATCAACATACTCAAAAATTAACGCACTAGGAGATTATGCAAGAAAAGAAATTGAGAAAGTGTTCGATGGCAAAGTGATTGTAACAGGTAAGGGCTCGTTATTCATGACGCATTTTATAAAAAACGGAGTTACACAGATAACAAATTCAACAGATGTTGCCAAATGTGATTCAGAAATGTTGCAAAAATATCATTTTAAAATGATATCCAAAGATGGGATATTTTTCTTGCCAGGTAAACTAGGAGCAATATCAATCAGCCATACAAAAGAGGATATTAAAAAAATGGTTTTAGCTTCAGAAGGTTTTTAAAAATATAACATCTATGAATTAAATTTATTTTTCCAAGAAATTAATTGGTTAAAAATATCCAAAAAATTATCACCCCTCATAGTAACATGAACGTGAGCAAAAACATTTTCAAATTGAGATTCAAATATCATAGTACACTCCTCTTTAAAAAAAGGTACAGAAATTCCAATTTTTTGTAAAGAAATGAATTTAAAATTTTCAATCTGGATAATATCAGAATCAAAAATTATTTCTTTTTTATTAGAATTTTTATTAATTAAGACATCCAGTTTTTGTTGCAAGGAATCAGGCCATA
>JABHXI010000158.1 GCA_018657375.1 Candidatus Nitrosopumilus sp.
AAAAAATCCATATTTTTACTAGTTTGGACTCTTTATGATAGTTTTTTAAAAAGATATTTCTTATATTTTGTATGAATGGTTTGTTGATAGGAAGATTTCAACCATTTCATTTAGGCCATCTTGAAGCATTAAAATTTGCATTATCCAAAGTAGATAACTTGTGGTTGGGCTTAGGTAGCTCAAACAAATCTATTGAAAAAAGTAATCCTTTTTCTGCTGAAGAAAGAAAAAAAATGATTCTATCTTCAATCGATGATTCAATAAAAAATAAAATTACAATTTATTTTATTCCTGATGTGGATAACCATGTAAAATGGATTGAAAAAATTGATACTATTGTTCCCAAATTTGATATTGTCTTTTCAAATGATCCACTAACTGATCATCTATATTCAAAAAGAACAGTTAGAGTAATTCCAATTCCCTTTTTAAAAAGAGATCAATTATCTGGTACCCGAATTAGAGATTTAATTAAAAGCGATCAAAAATGGGATGATCTTGTTCCTTCTGGAACTAAACATGTTTTAGAAAATTTAGATGGAAAAAATAGGCTAAAAATTCTTTAATTATAAATAAGCCTGAGTGAAACCAATTTTGAAGATATTTTGGAATACTTAGTAATGTTACCAGGTCCTACAAATGTTCCTGAACGTGTCACTAGATCAATGATTACTCCATCTATTAATCACAGAAGTGATGATTTTGTAAAACTTTATGAAGAATGTGTAAACAATACAAAGAAAATTTTTGATACTCAGGGAGACGCTGTTTGTCTATCTGCTTCTGGTACTGGTGCTGTAGAATGTTCTGTTGTAAATTTAATTAAAAAAGGTGATAAAGTAATCATACCTGTAAATGGTGAATTTAGTACTCGTTTAGCTCAATCAATAGAGTGGGCTGGAGGAGAAACAATTAGAATTAAAACTGATCCAGGGGTTAATCCTACATTTGATCAAGTCAAAGAAACTTTTGATAATAACAAAGACGTTAAAGCATTCTACTGTGTTTGGAATGAAACTTCTACAGGAACTATGATAAATTATCTTGATAGAATTAAAGATCTAACTTCAAGAAATGATTCCTATTATGTTTTAGATGGAGTTTCTATTGTAGGTGGTGAAGAACTTCACATGGATAAATGGGGAATTGACATTGCAATGACTGGTGCACAAAAAACATTTGCATGTCCACCAGGCATTTCACCAATTTGTATTAATCCAAGAACTAGAAAATACATGGAAGCTAACCCTCCAAATACTACATACTTCAATTTACCAAGATATTTTCAATACTACGATGAAGCAAAACACACTCCATTTACTCCTGCATTGCCTATTCTTTATGCATACAGAGAAGCAATGAGAATTATGTTTGAAGAAGGAATAGAACAAAGAATTCAACGTCATAGAACATGTTCTGATGCATTGTATTCTGGACTATCTGCACTTGGATTGACACCATTTGCAAAAGAAGACTCACGTTCAACTGTAGTTATCGCATTAAATTATCTAGATGGATTGGAAGATAAAATATTCCGTGAAACATTAGCTAAAAAATTCAAAATTTTAGTCGCAGGTGGATTTGGTAACCTAAAAGGTAAAGTCTTCCGAGTTGGATGTATGGGCGAAATTAATGCATCCCATGTCATGAGATGTATTTCTGGAATCGGATCAACTTTATCCATGATGGGCTATGATACTGACTTACAAGCAGGTCTAAAAATAGCAGACGATAAACTAAAGGCTCTTCCTAACCCTTCTTAATTTTAAGAACGTTTAACTAATATAAGGAAATTCTAAGACAAACCTATTGACTTTTGATAAAGGCTCATTAATTCTAGTTGATTACACTGCAAAAGTAAAAGACAGTGATGAGGTTTTTGATACTACTATTGAAGCAGATGCAAAAACACATTCACTTCATCAAGAAAATGTCAAGTATCATCCAAAATTAGTTTCTATTGGTGAAACGTCCTATCCTGTTCTAAAAGGATTTGATGAAGCACTAGCAAAAACATCTGTTGGTGATAAATTAACAGTTGAAGTTACTCCTGACAAAGGTTTTGGTGAAAGAGATTCTACAAAAGTTAGAATGATTCCTATTAGAAAATTAGGTGAAGATGCAGAAAAAGTTTCAGTTGGTGATTCAATTGAAGTCGACAATAAAAGAGGAATTATTCGTTATATTGGCTCTGGTAGAGTACAAATGGATTTTAATCATAGATTTGCAGGAAAAACAATTCTATTTGATGTTAATGTACTAAAATCACTTGATTCTGCTAATGATAAAGTTGATGCAATTTTAAAAGAAAGACTTCCAGTAGAAGATACAAAAATTGCTTTTGATTTAAAAGATAAAGAAGGAAGTATTACAATTCCTGAAGAAATTTTACGTGCTGATGGTTTACAAATCATGAAACATTTCATTCAAATGGATATTTTCAAATTTGTTAAAACTTTAGAAAAAATTAGTTTTGTTGAAACCCATGTCAACAAGCAGGCCCCTGCAAAGAAACCTGAATCAACTTCTGAACAAAAAACTGCTTAAACTAAATTACTTTAGTAATTTTTGCAAGATCTAATGCTTTTTTCTTAGTCATTTTGATTTGTTTTAAAATTGTATATCGTTCTGGTCTTAATCCTTGTGCAATAATTAATGCTTCAATAATTAATTCTGATTCAAGTCCAATTTCTTTTGCTGTAGTTGGAGCTCCGACATCTTTTAATGTTTTAGTAATTTTTTCCCAATCCTGTCCTTGTAATTTTGCCATCATTATAGATCCAAGACCACATTTTTCTCCATGAAGTCCAATACCTGGCGCAATTTTATCAAGTGCATGTGAGAAAAGATGCTCTGCACCTGAACATGGCCTACTACTGCCTGCAATACACGATGCAACCCCTGCGCTAATCAATCCCTCTACAATTACACGAGCATCTAGTCCTTTTTTTGCAAATTCCGTAGAATTTTCCATGACAATTTTTGCACTCATCATTGCCAAATCTGCTGCATATCTTCCATAGTATTCTTTCTTATTCTCATGTCCTAATTGCCAATCTTTTACAGCTATGATATTTGCAATAAGGTCTCCGCAACCACTAGCTAACAATTTTGCTGGTGCTTTTTTAATTATATCGATATCTACAAAAACACCCATAGGTGCAGATGCTATTATTGAATGAGGCTTATCACTCTTTATAGAGACAAATGGACTTGCCATTCCATCATGTGATGCAGCAGTTGGTAAACTTACAAATGGTATGGATAAATTATATGAAATTAGTTTTGCAGTATCTACAGAGCGACCACCTCCAATTCCTACAATTAAATTTGAATTATCTTTTTTAACATCTTTTTCAATTTTATTAATTGATTTAATCTGATTGTCTATTGACGTGTGCCAAACAAACTGAATTTTATTATTTTTTAATGATTTTTCTATTTTATTTTTTAAGACTTTTTTAACATTTATTCCAGATATCAATGAAACCTTTTTTGGGTTATTTACTGAATTTAGAAATTTTCCAAAATCAGCTATATTTTTTTCACCAATTTCAATAAGTCTTGGCAATTCCATTGTATGTGACTGCATGCGATCTTCATTTTTTATCATTATTTATCATTTCAAAGGATCAAAAAGTTATTTAAAAGGGTGACATTCCACTTACATTATCTTAAAAGGTGTATTTTGTCAAACAATGTTGAAGAAAAAATTTTGCACGGGACTACCACTGTAGGTATCAAGGCTACGGATGGCGTTGTTTTATGTGCGGATATGAGGGCTAGTGCAGGATATTTTATAGCAAATAATAATACCATGAAAATCCAGCAAATTGACCTACATGCTGGTTTAACTTTGGCTGGAGGTGTTGCAGATGCACAAAATATTGTTGACGTTCTACGATATCATTCTAATTTACACAGGGTCGATAAACAAAATTCTATTTCTATTCATTCTCTTGCAAGACTATGTTCATTGATATTTCATCAAAATAGAGGATATCCATTCATGGCTGATATCTTACTTGGTGGATATGATGCAAATGGTCCTGCTTTGTTTAATGTTGATATGTTTGGTTCTGTTGAAGAAAAATCTTATGTTACAACTGGTAGTGGATCACCTGTAGCTTATGGTCTACTTGAAGAAGAATATAGAAATGACCTCACAGTTGAAGAGGCAAAAAAAGTAGCTTTACGAGCTGTTAAAGCTGCAATTGTTAGAAACATTGGTACAGGTGATGGAATTAACATCGCAACAATGGATAAAAATGGATTCCGTCTTTTGACTGATGAGCAAAAGAAATCAGTTCTTGAACTTTAGTGATTTAATGCAAAAAAAACAACCTCCAAAAGAATTACCTCCTAGTAGCCAGAATATAATGGCCACCATACTGCAAAGTATGCCCAAAGAAGCAAGTATTACAAAAATAGAATATGAGGGACCGCGAATTGCACTTTATACAAATTCTCCTAGATATCTCTTAGAACATAATGAAACAATTTCAAATCTTGTAAATATAATTAAAAAACGTATTGTAATTCGCACTGATGAATCTATTAGAAAACCAGAAGATGAATGTAGAAAAATTATTACAGAATTTGTTCCAAAAGAAGCAAATCTACAAGGAACTTTATTTGATTCATCTACTGGTGAAGTTTCTATTGAAGCAAAAAGACCTTGGTTATTGCAAAGAGATGCAAAAGAATTCAATCATGTTGATCTTACTGAAAAAATAGGTTGGAGATTACGAATTAGAAAAGCTACTACTATCCCATCACGTACTATTCAAACAATTAATGCAACTCTGAAACAAGCTTCTGCTGAAAGAAGTAAACAAATGAAACAAGTTGGTGATGATATTTTTAGATCTAGAATATCTCAAAGAACTGAAGTAACTCTACATACTCTTGGTGGTTTTGGTCAAGTAGGTAGATCTTCAATGTTATTGTCTACACCAGAAAGTAAAATTTTAATTGACTGTGGAATTAATCCTGGCGCTCGTTCTCCAATGGATGCATATCCAAGACTTGATTCTTTAGATATTACATTAGATGAACTTGATGCTGTAGTTATTGGACATGCTCATTTGGATCACACTGGATTCTTACCAGCATTGTGCAAATATGGCTATAAAGGTCCAATTTATTGTAGTGAGCCAACATTGCCCATGATGAATTTAATTCAATTAGATGCAATTAAAGTCGCAGCCGCCCAAGGCAGAACTCCGATTTATGCTGAACGAGATGTAAAACAAGTGATGCGACAAACAATCACTTTGCCATATGGAACTGTGACTGATATTTCTCCTGATATTAAATTGGTTCTTGCTAATGCCGGACATATCCTTGGCTCTGCATTGTGTCATTTTCATATTGGTAATGGTGATCATAATTTTGTTTATTCAGGTGATATTAAATTTGGAAAAAGTATTTTATTTGAAGCTGCTAGTTGGAATTTCCCAAGAGTAGAAACATTATTGGTTGAAAGTACTTATGGTCTTAACGAGGATATTCAGCCAACTAGACAACAGGTAGAATCTTCTTTTATCAATGCTGTAAACAACACTTTGGCAGACGGAGGAAAAGTTTTGATACCTATTCCAGCAGTTGGACGTGCACAAGAAATTATGATGGTAATTGATCATTATATGAAATCTGGTGAAATGGTTGAGGCTCCAGTTTTTACTGAAGGAATGATTTCTGAAGCATCAGCTATCCATGAATCTTATCCTGAATATCTTGCAAGAGAATTAAAACAGAAAATTTTAGAAACTGATGATAATCCATTTGATTCTGAATACTTTACAAATATTGAGCATTCCGATGCTAGAGAAGAACCAATGAGAGAAAATTCGCCATGTATTATTTTAGCAACATCTGGAATGCTAGAAGGCGGTCCTGTTTTAGAATACTTCAAAAATATTGCTCCAGATAAAAAAAATAAGGTCCTGTTTGTTTCTTATCAAGTAAATGGAACTATGGGAAGAAGAGTTCTTGATGGCTCTAAACAAGTTTCTATGTTGGGAAAAGAAGGCAAGGTTGAAATTGTTGCTGTTAACTGTAGTGTTGAAAAACTAGATGGATTTAGTGGACATAGTGATTATAACCAATTAATGTCATTTGTAAAAAGACTAAGACCAAAACTTCGTCGTGTTTTAGTTAACCACGGAGAACGTTCAAAATCTGAAAATCTTGCTATGAATATTAGAAGAACATACAAACTTGCAGCTCATTACCCTCAAGTTCAAGAAGCAATAAAATTATTTTAAATCGTATTCTGGTTTCCAGATCTTTATACTAGATGGAGTAACAATGATTCTCTCTTCACCCAATCTTGCAATATCTGCATCTGCTGTTTTTGCAATTGAATACAATTCTTCAACCACTTTACGCAATTGATCCACATCTTTTTGTGCCAATGGAGTAACTCTGAGAATTAAAATTATTCCTTTTTTGATGTCCTCTTTAATAGAATGGACATCACTAGCATCTCTAATTGTAATTGCTTTTAGATATGTGGTATTTTCTTGCTTTTGCATTATGATTGAAAAAGATCTACTCCCTCAAAAACTCTTCTTTAATTTTTTAAATTTTTTACGCCTACATTCTAAATTTAAGATAAGATTGCTCTTCTGCACACTCTACACTAATTTCATCTTCTGAATCACCATTTTTAATAGAAATAATATTTTTTTCAGTTTTTGGTGCATCTGAATATCTTAAAGTTACAGATGATCCAAAGTTTACATGCAATTTTGCATTCTTACCACGTAAAATTGAAATTGGTCCTACGTAATCTTTAGCTTCAAGTAAAATATCTCCAGGTAATGCTAATGCTTTAATCATTTCATTTTCATCTTTGTTTCTTCCAATGACAAATTTTGTTTCCTCATCTAATCTAAAGTGTCTTCCAATTTTTAACAAATCAATCTCATTAATTGTTGGAGTTTCTATATGATCAAACAAATCTTTAGCTTTAACTCCAAATTGTGGTTCAGTTAACAAACAACCTCCACCTGCATTTGGTGGATTTTCAATACCGTATTCTTTAGCCATTTGCATTTGAATTTTTCTTTGTCTTCCTTTAATCATTCCGAGATTTTCTCTTTTAATTAAACCACTTTTTTCAGCATCTGTCGGTGGTAATAATCCTGCAGATAATGGTCTGACAATTTTTCCAGTCAAATTTGATTCTTTTTCAATAATGTTTAATGATGGTGCATGTTGACTCATTGGACGTTGACCCAACACTTCACCTGAAATAATAAATTCTGCACCGATCTCTTCCATGTGTTTTTTTGCAGCATCAAACATCATTGTTCTACAATCCACACATGGATTAAATCCTGCACCAATTCCGTGCTTTGGATGTTTTAACATCTCAATGTAT
>JABHXI010000159.1 GCA_018657375.1 Candidatus Nitrosopumilus sp.
AACAAAGGGGTTGTTTTGTAAATTCGTCATCGTATCAGGGGAACGAATATCTGCAAATGCAATAACTGTAGAAGACCATGCAATAACGGTGCCTTTTGGAGAAATGTTAGGCTTACCGTCAGAAGAAACAGTTGCAACGTAACCTAATTTTTGAAGATCTAGAAAATTTTTGATCTCAGAAGTAATAAGAGTCACAGATATTTTAAATAAAAAGAGCGTAATTAATTTTCAGAATTAACGCATCAACCATTTCAGAATACAATAACCGTTGTTTAGGGACAAATTTTACTACAAGCATCATGCACACATTAATTCATCAAACTAATTTTATGTAACGATTCTAATTTTATACCAAATCATGCAATTGGCTAAATTTTTAAATAATTTTAACTGGAAAATACAGCACAAACCATGCAACAGTTAATGCCAATATTCCAGTTTTAACTCCAAACCTAATTTTATTTTGTTTAATTAAATCAGCAGCTAATACTACACCTAATGAGATTATCGGAACTGTCAAAATAAAATAATAGGGAAGCATTACTCTACCATTAAAAACATGGATAAACAAATAGGGCACATACATGGATACGATTCCAGATGCCACAAATAGTGCAGTTTTACGGTCTTCTCTGTTAATAATGGAAACAGCGACAAATGCAATTGAACCCCAAAAAGCAACAGGCCACAATGCTAAATTAGGATATCCAAGTCTTTCAACCCCCATAGTTTCCCCTTTGTGAGGCCAACCATTTTTTACCTCATCAAATGGATCTGCATTTTTCCACCCCATACCTATACCTCCCCGTCCATTTTCAGTATCTGTAGGTAGTGGTAAAACCCAATTTTGCGGGTAATAGTTTTGAGTTACAATTCTTTTATTTGCATCATAAGCCCCAGAAAGCAATCCTTTTGTAAAATAGACATTCAAATGTTCAAGGGGGTTTGTAATTACACCTGTTTGATTTTGTAGCGAGTATCCTCGTTGCTCGTGTACCAAAATTAACGGATATGGGATTGCATTTTCAGTACCGTCTGCATTTTGTCTTACTGGAATCATCGGCTCATACACATTTGGAGTGACTATCGAATCATAAACCCATAACGGAATTAAAAATGATGCAGCTATAATTCCAACAAACATGGTTGTTGTTGAAATAGTTTTTTTCGATGGGAGAAGTATGTTTAATAAATTATCAGAATAAAGTTTTTCCTTAATCCCATAAAAATGATGAGATAAACGATGTATTGCAATCATTATTAAAAAGAAAATAATTGTTTCTTTGATTAATGCGCCCGTACCCAAACATATTGCCGCTAAATAATATTTTTTATTCAGATACAAGTAAAACGCCATCATTCCAAAAAATATCATAGGTACGTCACGTAGAAATAGTTGCGAATGGAAAAAGAAAATGGTGTCAAATGAGAGAATCGTAGTTGCCAATAATGCATTTTGTTTTGTTGTAAAATGTATACAAATATTGTAGAATACAAGTAGCGTAAGCATTCCAAAAATAACCACAGGAACCCGCAGGCTAAACCAATCATCTCCCAATAACGTAATTGAAGCAGCTCCTATGACATGAAGTCCAGGCATTTGATAGGGGGTTCGATCTTCACCTTCTAGCAAAGTTCTACTTGCCCATGAAAATATAGATTCATCAAACACTAGCCAGTCTTCTGGAAAAGGAATTACAAACGCATGCAAAACTAAGGAAATTAGAATTATGTGCGTAATTGTTACTTTTTCAAAATGTAATTTCAACAAAATTCATCATCAATTCAAACAATATTAAGAATCAGAATGCAAATTATGCTGTACAATCCACATGTATTTCAGAAGTTCTAACGCATGAATTCGGTCATTTCAATGGAGAAGAAGAAGAAACCTATACCCCCTCCAATCATTGCAATCCATGCAACAACTTGCTGCTTTTTACTCATACTAAAATAATGTTAACCGTATTATTGAATCTAATCGATAGATTTAGACAGTTATAATTAGAATGACAGCAAGGTGATGATGTTGGCAAATATAAAAGACATAGGCAAATTATTTGTTTTTGTAGTAGTGGGATTAGGAACAATAATTGTGGGCTCATTTATGATTAGAGGCACTATGCACATGTGGGACAATAAAGATGATGATGAAAAAAGATATCAGAATAAGGACTAAAAAGTAACACATCTAGCATAAAAATAGAATTGCTTCAAGACAGCTCAATTAGAAAATCATTGGATAATTACATCAAAAGAAGAATTAAGGAAATACCCACGGAAATTGAACAAACATTTCCAAATATCAAAAAAATTTGGAAATGTAATGACGAATTAGATTTTCTTTACGGATATTATGTTGGAAAAATTGAAGAAGGATCATTGCATTATCTACTCAAAGCAACACGTGCATCAGCAGGAGGGTATGTGGATACATTTGAAATTAGAGGGATAAT
>JABHXI010000025.1 GCA_018657375.1 Candidatus Nitrosopumilus sp.
ATTGAGCATTTTACAAAATAAACGTGATTTTATGATTATGAGTGTTGGTGCATTGTTGGATGAATCTATTCATGATATTCTGTACGATGCATGTGAACATTTCAAAAAAACAATTTATCTTCCTTCTGGTGCCATTGCTGGATTAGATGGAATTAAATCTACTAAAGATGAATTGGAATCTGTATCCATTACTACTACAAAACATCCTCGCTCCTTAAAGGGTGCAAAGTTTTTTGAAAATTCTAATATTGATTTAGATTCTATTGACGCCCCAAATATTATTTTTGAAGGTAGTGCACGTGATGCTGTCTCTTTATTTCCTGCAAATATCAATGTGGCTGCACTTGTATCTTTATCTGGAATTGGCAGCGATAAAACTAATGTAAAAATTATTGCAGATCCAAATACTGACAAAAATACTCATCACATCGAAGCCATCGGAAAATCGGGAAAAATGACATTTACTATTGAAAATATGCCTGATCCTGAAAACCCTAAAACTAGCAGATTGGCAATTTTATCTGCAATTGAAACGTTAAGGCAATATTGCTCAGATGATATTCGAATTGGTACTTGATATGGCAAAACTTGCCACCTTTACTGATTTTTTGGAAAATTCTGGACTACTTCATATTCTTTAAATCGTCAACCGTTCAATTTTTGATGAATTATGCTGGTTCAAGATGCTTCATTTTTAAAAAATGAAATTATGCGACTTAAAAAAGAAAAAGATGTCGTAATTTTGGCTCATAACTATGAAATCCCTGATGTACAGGATGTGGCTGATTTTACAGGTGATTCCCTAGGGTTATCGAAACTGGCTGCAACAGTTCAACAAAAGACCATTCTATTTTGTGGTGTTCATTTTATGGCTGAAACAGCTGCCATTATCAGTCCTGAAAAAAGGGTACTGTTACCTTCTTTAGAAGCTGGTTGTTCTTTATCTGATTCAATTACTGCTGATGAATTACGTAATTGGAAAAAACAACACCCTGATGCTATTTCTGTTGGATATGTCAATACTACCGCTGAGATTAAATCTGAACTTGATTATTGCTGCACTTCATCCAATGCGGTAAATGTTGTAAACTCAATTCCTAAAGACAAGGAAATTTTATTTTTACCTGACATGTTTCTTGGTTCTTATGTTGCAAAAATGACAGGGAGAAACAATATGCATATTTGGGCCGGTGAATGCCATGTTCATGCGGGAATTACTCCTGAAGATGTTACAAAAAAATTAAATTCAATGCATGACACAGAATTTCTTATTCATCCTGAATGTAGTTGTACTACACCTATGATGTATGACGTTGCTGATGGCAGTTATGAAAATAACAAGGTTTCTATTCTTTCAACTGAGGGGATGTTAAATTATGCTAGTGCATCTAAATCCAAAAATTTTGTTGTCGCAACTGAAACTGGTATATTGTATAAAATGAAAAAAGACAATCCTGACAAAACATTTGTTCCTGCATCTGAAAAAGCCGAATGTCAGTATATGAAAATGATCACTCTTGAAAAAGTACACGATGCTTTAGTACGTGAGAAAAATGTTATCACCGTTCCAAAGAAAATTGCAGACAAGGCTCGTTTAGCAATTAATCGAATGCTTGAAATTAGTTAGCACGTGATTATTTTGGTTGGATTGTTTAACCGGATTCCTAGAGATCCTCAATTAAAACTGAATGCTGATAAATTTAAAAAATTTAAAAAACTTGTAAAAGCAAAAAAATATCCTGAAGCCTTGAAATTGGGATTGGATTATCTAGAAAAAGTTCCTTATAGCCACGATGTTTTGTTTACTCTTGGTGGGATATATTATCTCAAAAACCAGTATCATAGCGCAATTTCTTTTTTTGATAGGGCTCTTGAGACTGGGGATACTGATGTTGAGGTTTTACTTTTGAAGGCATATTCACATCAAAAATTGCAAGAAAATCAACTTGCAATTGATTGCTGTAAGAAAATTCAATTTCTTGACCCAAAAAATAAATCCGTACCTGATTTACTATCTAAATTAAATTTCTAAACTAACGTCAATTCCTTTGACTCCGTTGGTTATGCTTCCAATTGATATGATGTCTACTCCTGTTTTACCGTAAGATGATATGTTTTTAGAATTAATTCCTCCTGATGCTTCTAGCAACACTTTATCCCGCAATTTTTTATTTTTGAGAATTACTATTGTTTTTTTAATCTTAGATGGCGTGAAGTTGTCCAACATAATTATTGTTGCGCCTTCATTTGCTGCAAGAACTGCATCCTCTGTATTTTCAACTTCAACTTCAAATTTTTTATATCTTTTTTTTGCTTTTTTTATTAATGATGCTATTGAGTTTTCAACTGCTATGTGATTATCTTTGATCATTATCATTTCATCCAATCTCAACCTGTGTTTTTTACCTCCTCCTATCTCTACAGCTTCTTTGTCAAAATATCTTAGTCCTGGGGCTGTTTTTCTTGTTGCATATAATTTTGTTTTATTTGGAATTTTTTTTACAAGTTCATTTGTTTGTGTTGCAATACCGCTCATTCTTGTTATGATGTTTAATGCCGTTCTTTCACATGTTAGAATTTTATCTGCATCCCCTGTCACTGTCATTATAGTTTGATTTGGTTTTACTTTTGATCCATCCTTGATCATGATTTTTGCTTTACATCCTTTTAATTTGAAAATCTCTTTTGCATATGCCGCTCCCGCAATAATTGCTTTTTCTCTTGAAATTATTTTTGCTGATATTTTCTTTTTTTCTAATAATGCACTTGTAATGTCTCCTTTACCTACATCCTCTGCAAGAAATTGCACTAATTGTTTTTTTGAATTAAATGACAATATTATAATTAAATATTAATTTGATTTTAAAGATTCAGACTTTTTCTATGTTACTTTAATTGCATATTTGCCGCTAGATGTAATTTTTAATGTATCTGCAATTTTTGAATTTGAAGGATCAACAATTAGTACAACTCCGTTCCAATCCGGTGTTAAATCTGAAGATTTGCAAGCTGGACAAACTTTTTCTGTTGTAACGTGTTTACATTTTCTACATGCCATTTCTCGTGCCATCTTAACTTGCCTCTACTTTTGCTGGTTCGCCTGAACCATCAACTTTTTTAATTTCTTCAGCAATCCATTCATCTGCACCAAGGAATGGCTGTCTGCAAGTAATGCCAATTTTGCCCATTGCAGCTGCTTTTCCAAGTGATACTGCCGTAATTCTTGCACGAAGTGTTGAACCTACTTTTAAGGTCCTTCCACTTTGATTAGCTAGAATCATTCCAGATTTTACATCACTCTTAAGATAATCATCCATAACTTGTGACAAGTGGAGCAATGCATCTGTTGGACCTATTCTTACAAATGCTCCAAAGTCTGTAATGTCTACAATTTCTCCTTGAACTATTTCTTGTAATTTTGGATAAAATGTTAATGCCTCAAATTGTACTTTATGAAATGTTCCTCCGTCTCCTGCAATCATTTTCCCCATTTCGTCTACTTTAGCATCTAAAATCATGATAATGTAGCCTAATTCTGCATTAATCATACTCTCATACTTTTCTTTGAGAATATCTCTTGCTGCCTTTTTGAGTGTGGTTCCAAATAATCGTGGAGGAATCCTAACGACATCAACTAGGGTGGATATAGAAAACACTATTATTTTTGCATAAATTTGAATTTATGAATCTTTGGGTGAATTATCTTGAATTTTTAAAGATTTTGACTGTTTTTGAAATAAAACCCAAATTTTTCGTATATCTAACTTATCTTTAAATATTGTATCTTGAGTTTTTCATGTTATGGTCGGAATAGATCAAGTTTTAGAAAAACTTAGCACTGTCATTGATCCTGATTTAAAAAAAGACATTGTTTCCATGGGTATGATAAAAAATTTAGAACTTAATGATGGTGATCTTAAATTTACTTTAGAATTAACTACTCCTGCATGTCCTTTCAATGTAGAGATTGAGGACGATGTGAGAAAAGCAATTGCTGAACTCTCGGATTTAAAGAATTTTGATTTGAACGTAACTGCAAAAGTAATGGAAGGACGTTCACTTGAGGCTGATACTCAAATGGCTACTGTCAAAAATATCATTGGTGTTGCTAGTGGAAAAGGAGGAGTCGGTAAATCTACTGTTTCGTTAAATTTGGCATTGGCGTTATCTCAAACCGGAGCTAAGGTTGGTTTACTTGACGCTGATATCTATGGTCCAAGTATTCCTTTGATGTTGGGGATGAAAGACGGCTCTATGGAAGTTGAAGACAATAAACTTCAACCTGCTGATTCTAACGGATTGAAG
>JABHXI010000160.1 GCA_018657375.1 Candidatus Nitrosopumilus sp.
AACGTGCTTCCTAGCAGTTAAATTCAATTGAAATAATATCATGATCACTTGAAGTTTCTAACTAGTGGAAAAGTAAAGGATCTATACGATGTAGATGATGACACTATTTTATTCAAATTCTCTGACAGGGTATCTGCATATGATGTAAAATTCCATCAAGACATTCCACAAAAGGGAAAGGTGCTATGTAATTTTGCCAAATTTTGGTTTGAAAAATTAGATGTGCCAAATCATTTTATCCAGAAAAAATCTGATACTGAAATTATTGTTAAAAAAATGAAAATGATTCCTATGGAATGTGTAGTGAGAGGTTATTTTTATGGCAGTTTGATTGGCAGATGGAAAAACGGTGAGGTGTCTCTTCCCACACACACTGATACGACAATGGCTGCAAAATTACCTGCCCCTATCTTTGATCCTACAACAAAGTCCGAACATGATATTCCGGTGAACAAGCAAAAAGCATTGGAGATGAATCTAGTTACCGAGGAACAATTTGAATATCTGAAAACAACATCCGTTAACATCTACAACACAATGGCCCAAATCGCAGATGATGTTGGTTTTATTTTGGCTGATTTAAAATTGGAATTTGGAATGATTAATGGTGAGATTATCTTGGGGGATTCAATTGGTCCTGATGAATACAGGTTATGGCCAAAAGACACATTTGAGGTTGGAAAAATTCAAGAATCATACGACAAACAAATTTTACGTGATTGGCTAACTGCTAATGGCTATCAAAAACAATTTGAAGATGAGCGAAATGAGGGTAAAGAGCCAACTGCACCCCAAATCCCGTCTGACATTATCGAAACAATTACAGAACGATATGTCATTGCATATGAGAAATTAACTGGCAACTCCCTAATCTAAATTCTATACGTAACCTTGACTCAGGGTTAGCTTTCAACTCGAATCATCCTTTTCATATGTTCAAAAATTAACCTGTTTGTGATAAATTTGCCGACATTGTTTTAGAAATTTTATTTTTTAATATTTTTGGAACCACTACAGTAGTTCTGATATGTCTATCATACATTTCGTACTTACTTTATAATTACTATAATGCTACTAATATGATTAGATCCACTACTATTTTTATTGTAGACTCTTGTATTTTTTTAATAGCGGTACCATGTTTATTAAAGTAAACAAAAATTGATGCAAATGGACAAAAAAATATGATACGCGGATCTTTTAGATCGGATTAAAATGTAATCTTAGTATGTCTACATTATTAGAAAAGGAAATTAAAGTAAATCGTACCGTTACTACAAGTATTGGACACGCTCGTGCAATTGAAGACCCTGCACGTGCAAAAATTGTTGAAATTTTATACCATCAATCGTTATCTGCTGATCAAATATGCACAGCTCTGAAGAAACATGGTTACAAAAAAGCATTAACCACTATTAGACATCATTTAGAAATCTTGAAGGTTTCTGGTTTAATTGAAATTGCAAGAATTGAAGAATCTCGTGGTGCAATTACTAAATTTTACAGTACGTCGACAAAATTACTGGACTTTCAAACTCCTGAAAATTTCGATTCGACGTATTCCAAAATCATTGACAACACATCCGTTAAAGTTGAAAAAATTCTCAAAGGATTGGGTTCCAAGACCAGTAAATCCAAGGGCAAACAATCTGCAGAGTATTCTCAATACCTGGTGATGGAGATTATGAACAGAGCAATGACTAACGTCCTTGAAAAATCCCATACAAAATAGAATTTATTTTGTGTTTGATTCTCCCTTGCAGCGATCAATTAGTAATTGTTATTTTGAATAAAAACAAGCAAAAAACATGTTAAAATTCAATTTTAAACGCTATTTGAAAAATGCACTAATTGCAAAACGGGATTCATTAAATTATGGTTGATTCTAAAGTGATAAGATTATTTTCAGAAAAAAATCTTGTTTTCATTGCAACTATTATGAAGGATGGTTCTCCCCAACTTTCACCAGTTTGGGCCAGCTACGAGGATGGTTTTATTTTGGTAAATACTGCTGAGGGCAGGATAAAACACAAAAATATTTTACGTGATCCTCGTGTGGCTGTCTCTGTAACTTCTAATGACAACCCTCTTGACATGACTACTATTCGTGGAACTGTAATTGAAATAATTTCTGACAGTGAATATTCTCATGCGGATAAATTGACTGAACAATACATGGGCCGTAAACATTATCCGTTTAAGCAGGATGGTGAGAAAAGAATTATTTTTAAAATTAAACCTGAGAGGGTTTTTGTTTTACCTGAATTAAAAATGAACGAATGAT
>JABHXI010000161.1 GCA_018657375.1 Candidatus Nitrosopumilus sp.
TTCTGATTCTGAATTAAAAAAAGAATTAAAATCTTGTCTTAAACAAATTAAAAATTACTTGGACGAATCAAACGAGACGTTGATGAAATACAGAGGTTCAAATGAAAGAATAGTGTTGCAACGTATCATAAATAACAAAACTCCTGAGCCTGGATTTTTAAAAATTTAAATTAATTTTTTATTATTTTGATATTACTTACCTGATGAAAATTAAATTTTTTATTGCATGGAATAATGTACATCACAAAATAACACAATTGCATTGCTCAACGTTTTAGCTGTTATGCTGTGGCCGTCTGCCAATCCTTTTCCACAAATGTAACACTCTACCTTGGAAACAGATGATTGAATTTCATGACGCAGTTCTGCATCTTGCATCATTGTTGTACTGTTCATTTTCATCATGATTATACAGCGATCAACTATTGTATAAAGGTACCGTACTATACCGTAACTATTATGTGCCTACGATTTAAAAATATCTTCTCATTCTGAGTCAATTATCTCGACATATTGTGCCTATTTTCCTGAAGATACTTTAAATATTAAACAGTGAAAATTTTGTTTATGGGTGGACACCTTTGGAAATACACAAGCAAAAATAATACCTCTAGATTTATCTGAAAATCAGTTTCAAATTTATAATAAAATATCTCGAAATTACTCTCATTCATTTCTCTTTGAATCGTTATCTGGGCCTGAAGTCCTAGCTGAGACATCTGTGATGGGGTTTGATCCTAAGATTATTTTTAAAGGATATTCTGACAGAGTTGAAATCATTGAAAACGATAACACGACAATAATTAAAACCGATGACCCTTTTATTGAATTAAAAAAATTACTTGGAAAGTCAGATGATCAAAAATATCGATATCTTGGTGGAGCTGTTGGAGTTGTAAATTACGATTCAATCAGATTAGTTGAAAATATTTCTGAAGAAGATAGTTTGACTCAACCGATAATGGAATTTGGAATTTATGATGACGGTTTACTGTATGACAATGTTGATAAAAAATTATTTTATTTTTATCATGATGTAAATAGATTTGATGACTTTATTGTGAGTGATGATTCTTTTGATAAATTCCATTCCAGTGAAGTTATCCCTAACATGGGCAAAGAAAAATTTTCAAATATAGTGAACAAAGCAAAACAATACATCCACGACGGCGATATTTTTCAAGTAGTCCTGTCTCGAAAATTTGCATTTGAAACTAGTGGTGATAATTTAACATTGTACAAAACATTGAGAAAATTAAATCCGTCACCATACATGTATCACTTAAAACAAGACTCAAAAACAATCATTGGTGCATCTCCCGAAATGTTAGTTAGAATTACAGATGACAAAGTAGAAACCTTTCCAATTGCTGGAACTAGAAAAATTACAGATGATGAAGAAAAAAACAAAGCATTATCTGAGGAATTAATTCATGATGAAAAAGAACTAGCTGAGCATACGATGCTTGTTGATTTGGGACGCAATGATATAGGAAGAGTTTGCAAGTATGGCACAGTTCGCCCTGAATCTTTAATGCAAATTAAGCGATTTAGTCACGTTCAACACATCGTTAGTCACGTTGTGGGCAATTTGGATTCAAAAAATGACATGTTTGATGCGTTTCAAGCAGTATTCCCTGCTGGAACTGTTTCAGGTGCTCCAAAAGTGAGAGCAATGCAAATAATTGACGAACTGGAGGCTGAAGAAAGAGGTCCGTATGCTGGAGCAGTTGGCTATTTTTCATACAACGGATGCTGTGATTTTGCAATTGCGATTAGAAGTATATTCATTGAAAACAACAAAGGATTTGTACAGTCAGGCGCTGGCATTGTTTCAGACTCTGTTGCCGAAAATGAATTTAAGGAAACAGAACATAAGGCAGGTGCAATGCTTCAAGCATTAAAGGAGGCGTCTGATTGAAATTTCTAATTATAGATAACTATGATTCGTTTGTTTACAACATAGCTCAATACCTTGGTGAGCTTGGCGTTGAATGCGATGTGATTAGAAACGATAAAATTACAATTTCTCAAATTAAAGACAATGGGTATGACGGAATAATAATTTCGCCTGGACCTGGAACTCCTGAAGATAAAAAATACTTTGGAATCTGTAGCGACGTGATTAAGGATCTTGGCCCTACAACTCCAATCTTGGGCGTATGCCTTGGACATCAGGGTATCATTGCTGCATTTGGTGGCAAGGTAACTAATGCGGGTTGTGTTAGACATGGAAAAACCAGTCCTGTAAGGCATGTTGATTCTGAATTATTCAAAGATGTTAAAAATCCATTTCGAGCTACTCGTTATCATAGCTTGGTTGGAGACAAAACAATAATTCCCGACGTTTTACAGGTTATCGCTACTGCAAATGATGATGGTGAGATAATGGCAATACAGCACAAAGAATTTTTAATTCAGGGAGTACAATTTCATCCTGAATCAATTATGACTGAAGACGGAAAGAAAATTCTTGGCAATTTTATCAGACAGGTTAAAGAAAAATGATTTCAGAGTACATTTCAAAATTAGAACAAAAAATTGATCTAACTTATGATCAAATGAGTGAAATAATGTCTGAGGTGTTATCTGGAAAAACAAATGATGAGCAAAATGTCAGTTTTTTATCTAATTTGTCTCAGAAGGGCGAGACTGATGATGAACTATTGGGAATGCTAGACAAAATGCAAGAACTATCTCTAAAAATTGCGCCTAAAAATCAGGGAACTGTTATCGACATGTGCGGTACTGGCGGGGACAAGCTTCAAACATTCAATATCTCCACTACTGCATCTTTTGTAGTTGCAGCTGCTGGGGGTATTGTTGCCAAACATGGTAATCGTTCCAGTTCTGGAATTTCAGGAAGCGCAGATATTTTTGAATATTTTGGATATGATCTAAATGCTGAACCTTCTGCTATCGCAGATATCCTGGAAAGTCATAGAATTTGTTTTATGTTTGCTCAAAAATTCCATCCTGCGATGAAAAACGTTTCTTTGGCAAGAAAACAATTGGCAAGCAGAACCGCATTTAATTTGCTTGGACCGTTATCCAACCCTGCAAATGTAAAAAATCAGCTGGTTGGTGTTTTTTCAAATGAGTTTCTTACTAGGCTGCCTCAAATTCTTAAAAGAAAAGGCGTAGAAAATATAATGGCTGTTAGGTCTGATGATGGAATGGATGAGTTTTCTACTAGTTCAACAAACAGCGTATGTATTTTAAAAAATAATATCATATCTGTTAATTCTATTGATCCTGAATTTCTTGGCTTGCACAAATCATCATTAAAAGATATTCAAATTCAAACCAGAGAAAACGCAATTGAATCTTTTGTTGGTGTCTTAAACAATACGGCTAATCAATCCATGATTGAAACCACTGCATTAAATGCAGCTGGGGGACTACTGGTTGGAAACATTGCAGATAGTTTTGAGGATGGTGTAGAACTTGCACTAAATACTATTAATGACGGCAAGGCGATGAAGTTATTGGAGAAATTTGTGGCTGACACTGGCGATATTGAAAAATTAAAGGAGATAACTAATGGCTGAAAATATTTTAAAAAAACTAGTGAATAATTCTCAAATTGCAATTGATGATGGTGTGTACGACGTTGATGTAAATCTGCAAAAATCTGATCAA
>JABHXI010000162.1 GCA_018657375.1 Candidatus Nitrosopumilus sp.
ACCGCTATAGATATTTTAATTACTTCTCGATTAAGAACAGCGTTAATTTTAAATAAAAATGTGAAAGCAGCAAATTTTAATATCGATACAATTAATAAAAAGACGTATGTCTTTGGAATTGCTAGTTCAAATGATGAGAAAAAAGAGATTATTCAAGAAGCAAAGCAAATAGTTGATATGAAAGAACTTGTTACTAGTATTTTAATGGTTTCTGATTTAAGCAGACAAAGAGAATAATTTAATTTTTTTTCTTATTTGTATAATCTATTATATCTGATGAATAAGCTGCGACAGAAGCAAGGTTTAATATTTCACTTGTAGATGATCTTAGTGGAGCAATTTCAATAGGTTGTCCTAATCCGACTAATAAGGGCCCAACCACCTTAACGGCACTTAAGCTTTTCATTAATTTAAAAGAAATTGCAGCGCTATGTCTTCCTGGCATTATTAAAACATTTGCGTTTCCAACAATTTCAGAAAAAGGGTAAAGTTCTTTAAAATTTTCATCTAATGCTACATCTGGCTGCATCTCACCATCAAATTTAAAATCAACTTTTTTTTCTTTTAATATTTCAACAGCATCCCTTAAATTTTTTGCAGTTAGAAAGAGGTCGTTTGAGTTTTTTGTTGAATTTTGATAAATCTCTATGATTTCTTGACGAGTAATGGATTTGTTTTCTAAGACGTTATTTAGTATCTCAGATTTTAATGTCAGATTAGCCATCGAAATAATTTTTTAGTGGATGTATTTATGCTTGTATCCATTTTTTAATTAATTTGGTCTTTCTTGAAGTACGATTGTAACGTTTGTTGTTCTACCGTCTCTTAAAACCTCTAACACCATTTCATCACCGACTGCTTTTACTCTTTGAAGGTGTATCAGAATATCGTCTATTTTTCTAACATCTATTCCGTCTACTGAGACAATTATATCTCCCCCTATGGCGTATTCCCTGCCTTCCACTTCTATCATTTTATTTGATCCGATTAAACCTGCATCTGATGCTGGACTATCTTCTATTACTGTGATGATTAAGAATCCCAACGTGTTCTCTAATTTCATTACATTTGACATATCTAGATCAATGTCTGTTCCTGAAATTCCAATCCACGGATGCTTGTATTCTCCATCGCTGATCAAAGTCGGTACAATTTTTTCAACTGTTTGTGATGGTATTGCGAATCCTACCCCTGTAAATTCACCTGTTGTTGATTGTATTGCGGTGTTTATTCCTACTATCTCCGCTCTCATATTCAACAACGGTCCCCCTGAATTTCCTGGATTAATCGCTGCATCTGTTTGAATCACATCTGGAATTGAGTATCCTGAATCTGATGGAAGTAGTCTTCCCATTTGACTAATAATCCCTGACGTCATTGAGCCTGATAATCCAAACGGGTTGCCAATTGCCGTTATTGATTCTCCTACTTGTAACTTAGATGAATCTCCGAGTGCTAATGGATTTAGTAATTTTAAATCTGCATTAACTTTGATTACTCCGATGTCTGTATATTCATCAACTCCTATTATTTCTGCATTATATGATCTGCCGTCTAAAAATGTAACAACTGTGTTTGTTGCGTCTTTGATTACGTGTGCGTTTGTAATTATGTGTCCCTGCTTATCAAATACAAACCCCGAACCTACTCCTCCAACATCGTTTTCTGTTTGATTTCTTTGTACGTTGACTCTGACCACCCCTGGTTCAGACTTTTCAAAAATTTCAATTAGTGATAGTGTTTTTGATTCTGTTAAAATTATGTTGTTAATTTCATTTATTTCATCTTGCATCTGTATTATGGTTTCATCTGATTCTGCTGGTATGATGACTAATACTGTAAATATGATAAAGACGCTAATGCTGCCTACCGTTGCGCCTACAAACATGCCTGATTTATCCATATGATCAAATACTTTGTTATTTCTATGTAAAGGTATTACTTGTTTTTCTAAATGCTAAGGGAACTCTGTGTATGATCTTTTAATGAATAACTTCTTCCCCTCCATGATACTGATGACGTGCCTTTAGCTTGAATCAGACCTGTAAGGAATCCTGAACTCACTACTAATCCTCCTAGGGGTGCACATAGGGCATGAATCAGTTTTAATTTTAATCCCATTTTAACTTCAATCACAGATCCTGTATAGATTAATCCTGACGCAACTGCTGCTGAAACATAGAGTATTTTTGTTGAGAATGACTCTATTGGAATAAAATTTGCAATTGCAAATACCGGAAATGGAATGAACAATAAAAATAAAACCGCAAAAAAACTTCCAATGGCAATTTTTTCACTTTGCAAATAAAGTGGAATCATTAATCTTTTCAACGCATGCCATAATGTGCTTGAATCTCTTGCCCATACTGCATCTATGAGATGGTCCCCTCGAACAATTCTCATTTTATGCCCTTCCTCTTTTACTTTTTTACCTAATGCCCCATCTTCAACTATTTCGTGCTTAACTCCCTCGTGCATTCCTACTTGCTCATATGTTTTTTTTGTAATGATGAAAAAACTCCCAAAAAAGTACGCTGCTTTTTTCTTTGGATTGTTTACATTAATTGCTGAAAATCTCGTATGCAAAAATGTTGATATCATTGGTAGTGATACTTTGGTTAAAAAATCAAATGTGAGTAATCTTGGAATTGCTGACAATGCATCTAATTTTAAACTAAGTAGATGTGAGACCGATAATGAAATTACTTGTTTCGAATGCTTTGTATCTGCGTCTGTAAACAGTAGCAGTTCTCCTGTTGCTTGCCTGTATCCTTCCATACATGCCCAATTCTTACCCATCCACCCTTCTGGTTTTGACTTTGCTGAAACATGTATGACTTTGGAATTTTTCTTTGCATACTCTGCAATTATTTTTCCTGTTGAATCTTCTGATGAATCATCAATTACTACGATCTCGTAATTTTCATAATCCTGTTTAATTAAAGAGTCTAAACATTCTCCTAGATATTTTTCTTCATTTCTTGCAGGAAGTATGATTGAAACTTTAGGTGTTAGATTATTTGTATTTTCAAATTTATCCAAGTATGGCGTTAATGTGAATGTTTCAATCATTGATTTAATTAGATATATCCATGCCCCAGAAATTCCAATTAAAATTGCTGTAATCGCATAAGTGATTATTTCTATAATTAACTCCATGGTTTATTTCTCAATTTCCTCTTTAATGCTTTTCATAGCTTGCTCTGTTCCACTTTTAATGTGATTTTTTATTATCGCAGTAAACATATTCATCTTTCCTGACAATTTGATATCCCATGTTGTTTTCAAAATTACATTGTTATTTTTAGGAATTAATGTGAT
>JABHXI010000026.1 GCA_018657375.1 Candidatus Nitrosopumilus sp.
AACAGATTTTTTTTCAAATTTAAAATATGTAGAAATTTCTAATCAGTATGAGAATTTATTAAAATATAAAAATGAATTAGAAAAAATTAACGAATACAATCAAGAAATTTTAAAAGATTTAGAATATCAAATTACAAATTCTGATGATGCTAATATCTCTCAGATAAATAATGAGATTGATGTAATTAATCGAGTGATTATTGAAAATAAATTAGAACTTGAAGAAATAATCATTAAATTATCTCAAATTGAATCTAATCCTTAAACTATGAAAAATATTTTATTTTTTTCTAAATTCATATAGTAATTTGTAAAGGGATTATTGTTGTTAAATCACCGGAAATTAACTTTCATTGGAGTTATTTTGTTAGTCATAACTTTTTTGATTAACTATTATCATGAAGAATATCATCCTGATATTGGATTTAATTATGCATATATTTCAGGAATTTTAATGTTAATTTCATTTGCTGCTAGTTTTTTTATATTTACCAAGGATAATTTAAAAAATTAACACAATAAATAATTGGTCTCAAATACAATTTAGATCTAGGATTATAAGCAATTATCCGATATTCATACTATGCCTGGTGACGAAATTGAAGTTCCAAAGGAACTACGTGAATTTATGCCTGATGGCGCAGAAGAAACTATTCTTGGACAAAAAAATGGGGCGCAAAAACAATATCGTTATGGTAATTTGCATATTAGAGAATACCCTGATAAATTTTTAGTTCATACAGACAAAGTTGATCCTAGAATTAATCCAATTGGTCATTTGGTACATGATGCTCCTGAAGTTTTAATTGGTATTGCAGGTGGAATATTTGCAGGTGTAATTACTGCAAAAAAGTTTTCTCATAAGAATTCTAAGAAAATGTCTTTAGCTAATCTTTTAGCATCTTCATTAATTTCTGGATATTTAGGATATGTTGCAACTAAAAATATTAAAAAATATTTGGAGTGATTTTGTGTATACTATTAGAACTGTAAAAATATTAGTCAAACTTCTGCCATCCATTTTGGCATTACGCAAAGATAGAAAAAAATGGATCAATCAAAATAAAGATGAAATTGATTTAAATCAACTTAAAAAAAATGCCCGTAAAATACTTGTAACTTTTATTTCACTAGGACCCGTTTACATCAAGTTGGGACAATGGCTTTCTTCTAGAGCTGATATTCTACCACAACCCTATTTGCAAGAATTATCAAAACTTCAAGACAATGTTCCTGCTGCTCCATTTGATCAAGTTAAGCCAATAATTGAAAAAGATATTGGATTGATTGATGAAAAATTTGATCATATAGATCCTGTTTCTATTGCTGGTGCATCATTGGGACAAGTCTATCGAGGATCTATTTCTGGCCAACAAATTGTAATTAAAGTAAAAAGACCTGGAATTGAAAAAGTCGTAGAAACAGATCTAAAAATTCTAAATAAAATTCTGCCTCTTGCATTGAGATTTGTAGATTCAAACTTAAGATACTCTGCAAAGATTATGCTTTCACAATTTATTGAAACCATTAATGAAGAAATGGATTACACAAATGAATCCAAAAATCTTAAAGAAATCAAAAAGGATATGGCGGAAAATAATAAAGTAATCATACCTTCTGTTTTTGATGATTTTTCTTCAAAAAATGTTCTAACAATGGAATATCTGCCTGGAATTAAGGTTACCAATGTAGATGCTTTAGAGGAGAAAAATATTGATCGTGAACAATTAGTCGTTGACGTTCATCAGGTTTTCTTCACAATGCTTCTCAAACATTCAATTTTTCATGCAGATCCACACCCAGGTAATATTTCCGTGACTGATGATGGCAAATTAATTCTATATGATTTTGGAATGGTTGGACGAATTAATAATAAAACAAGAATTAATTTAATTCGACTATACCTTGCACTTGTAGAAAAAAATCCTTCCCGAGTTGTTTCTGCTATGGATGATCTCAGAATGTTAACTCCTGGATATAACAGATTAGTGATTGAAAAAGGAATAGAATTGTCAATTCGTTCTATGCATGGAGATAAACCTGATGAAATGGAGGTTCAAAGTTTAATGGAATTAGCAAATAAAACCATGAGTAAATTTCCATTTATTTTACCGAAAAATTTGGCATTATATCTCAGAATGGCTTCAATAATTGAGGGGATTTACAAAACACATGACGTTGATTTTAAATTTTTAAAAGTTCTAAAGAATATTCTTCAAGAAGAAAATTTAATCACAGGTGCATACATTGAAGAATTAAAAATTTCTTTTGATACTTTTCTTAAATCAATTAATTCTACATTGAGAGTTGGATCCGATATGGAAAAATTAATGGGAGAAGTTAAAATTTTCATGAACAAACGTAAACCTACAGTTTTGATTAGTGGAAGCATATTTTCTTCTTCTATTTTTATCGGTTCAGTATTTTTATTTCAATCAAATGAATTTTTTGGTTTACTTGGAATGATTAGTTCTGGTGTTATTATGGGACTTTCAGTATTGTTAAGAAAGTATTAGATTATTCAATTGAAATATTTTTTGATTTTTTTGTTACAGGAATAACTAATACAAGAATACCTTCTTCATATTTTGCAGATTCAATTTTTTCTTCACCCTCTTTAATTTCAATTGGCAGTCTAATCTTTTTATTAATTTTATTAGGTCTTTGATTTAAAATTAACGTCTTTGAATCTTTTTGATCCATAATCTTTTCAGCTTTAATTGAAAGTATGTCTCCGGATAGGCTCAGATCAATATCTTTTTTTAAAAATCCTGGAATATCGATAATGACTTTAAGATTTTCATCCGTTAGATGCATGTCTACTGGCGGTAAAACAAATTCATAGAATTCTTTTGATTTGTTTCCAATTTCTTTTATTACCTCCTTCATTAGTCCCATTTTGTGTTATCTTCTTGATTTTTTTATATAAATCTTGACTGATTATAAAATAAAACTAATTTTTAGGAAAATATGAAAAAGTCAATACTGCTCCTACTATCATTACAGATATGATTAATCCAATTACAAGCATTTTTGGTTTAATTGATGTTTTGTTAAATTTTCGTACATGTCCACATTTTGAACACTTCATGTGGTCTCCTTCAGTTTTGAATGTATGAGTACAAGTCACAGATATAATTTTTGTATGCAAGTATTAAATCTTAAATTGTAATTTTTAATTATAACAAATAACATGAATGAGATGGAAATTGTCCTGCCTGCCATAATTATCGTAGCTGTGGGTCTTGGAGTAGGAACAAGAATCTGGATAATGTTTAGAAAATAAATTACACTGGTAATTTTTATAAGTTTATGATTAATTGAAATTATAATGGAAACTGATAATGACGAAAATAAAAAAATTGATGAAGAAAATAAACTAATTGATGAATATAATAATAAAGTTGATAAATATAATCAAGCATTGGAAAATGGAGAAAACCCTGATGATGATTTTTAAGATGTATTTACTATGAGTGATAATTCCGAAATTCCATCTAAGGACGAAATTATTAGGAATATGGCAAAACACTTGCAAACTCACATGGAAGATGGTGAAGAAGTATTACTTAGAACATATGATCTTGCTTTCATAAAGGGAAAGATGGAAGCTACTGCTGAATTTAATGAACAAAATAAAAAATCTTTGTGATTATTTTAATTTAACAACTTAGAGTTGCTAATATTTTTTAATACATTCAACCTCTCAATCAAAATTTAATGGATTATTATTAACTACAAAATATTATGTCATACTATTACAATAAATGCAATTTCAAATTTATTCATAATATCGAAAAAGAATTGATACTGACCAGTTTTTTAATATTCTCCTATTTATCGTCAATTTTTACTACTATTTGTGCCTGTTTTGATAATTTACAACTTAAGATATTTTTGGGCATGTTCAAGGTTTGATAGATTTTTTAATCAATAATTTCTCTGTTTTGATAACTTATGATTATTACAATTGAAGGGGGAGATCAAGCTGGAAAACTAACACAATCAACGATGCTAGAAAAATCTTTAAAAAAACAAAAGATCAAAACAAAACTATTTCATTTTCCTGACTATGATACGCCGATAGGTAAAGAAATTAGAAAATATTTGGATGGAAAACGTAAATTTGCCCCTCAAGTTATCCATTGTCTTTTGGCAGCAAATCGATGGGAAAAACTTGATGAAATTTTAGCAGCTGAGGAAAAAAATTCTGTTTTAATTATGAATAGATATTATCATTCTAACTTGATTTATGGGCTAGCAAATGGTTTAAAAGAAAATTGGCTTGAGAATCTAGATACTGGTTTACCAAAATCTGATCTTGTAATTTTACTTGACGTTACTCAAAAAGAATCTTTTTCAAGATCTCCCCGAAATGAAAAAGGTAAAATTATGAAAAGAGACAAGTTTGAGAAAAATGAAGAATTTTCAAGGAAAATATCCAAACTCTATCGTACTACTGCAAAGAAAAAACATTGGAAAATAATTGATGCATCTAAATCTAAGATGGAAGTTCATGAAGAAATTCTAAAGGCATTTTCAAAGAAACTTGGGATATGAAAAAAAATTATCTAGACATTATAGATCCAATACATGATTTTATTCGTGTTTATGACTATGAACTTCCAATTATAGATAACCCTCTTTTTCAAAGATTAAGGAGAATAAAACAACTTTCTGGTGCACATCTAACTTATCCTTCAGCACAACATAGCAGGTTTGAACATTCTCTTGGAGTCATGCACATTGCTACTGAGGCAGGTTTTGCATTAAACGAAAAAGGATTTTTAAATTCTGATGACGTTCAAATTTTACGTCTTGCAGGTTTGTTACATGATATTGGCCATGGACCTTTTTCTCATTTATTTGAAGAAGTAATTCAAGATAAAAAAACTTCACATGAAGATTATGGTAAAAAAATAATTTTAAACTCTGAAATTGGTGATGTGTTATCCAAAACTGGATTTGATAAAAAAATAATTGCACAAATTGCATTTGGAGAATCAAAATTTCAATATCTAAATGAAATTATTTCTGGCTCTTTGAGTGCAGATATGATGGATTATTTGCTCAGAGATGGTTATTTTACTGGAGCTGAACATGCAAAGGTAGATCATAAAAGAATAACTCAATCCCTGAACATTCATAAGAAAAAAATTGCATTAGAGCGCTCAGCATTGTATTCTTTTGAATCCATGATGCATTCTAGATATCAAATGTTTAAGGCAGTATATTTTCATAAAACTGTACGTGCTGCAGAAGTTATGTTAATTCAAGCATTGAGATCATCTGATGATGAATTCGGTTTTTCATCTTTTAATCTAGATGAATATGTAAAACTTACAGATGAATTTGTAATATCTTCAATCATTTTCTCAAAATCTTCTAAATTGAAACGAGCTAGACAACTGGTTGAAAATTATCAAAACAGGAGATTACTAAAATGTGTATTTGAGAGAATACTTACTAGTCAAACAAATTTGAAAAAAACTCGAACTGATGAATTAAGACTCGAACTTTCTAAAAAATCTAAAGTTGATGAAAATGAGATTTTTGTAGATAGTTCAGTTACTCCGTCTATTCCACTTGCACCATCAAAAAATGAGTCAAAATCAATAGTTTTGATTACCAATGAGGGTGGAAAATCATCTGCAAAAGAGATGCCAATTTCAGAAATCCCTGTGGTTTCAGCAATTTCTGGCTTTATGAACATACTTAGAATTTATACTCATCAAAAATACAGAAAAAAAGTTGAAATTGCAGCAAAATCGATACTTGGTGATTTAAAATGAAGAAAAAAATCGTAATAAAATTATCTGGAAAAGTTTTTGGAATGGATAATGCCAAAATTATACAGAATTATGCTGATTTTTTAATAAAAATTAGTAAAATTTGTCAGCCAGTTGTTGTAGCTGGCGGTGGAGTTATTGCAAGACATTACATTTCACATGCTAGGCATTTTGATGCTGATGAATCTACTTTAGATGAATTAGGAATTGAAATTTCAAGACTTAATGCAAAATTATTGATTTATGCTTTAAAAAATAAAGCGTACTCCCATCCGCCAACTACTTTACAGCAAGTTAAACATGCAGTGGACGATGGGTTAATTGTTGTAGCAGGAGGATTACATCCAGGTCAAAGTACCAATGGAACAGCTGCATTAATTGCTGAAAAAATTCAAGCTGAACAGTTTCTTAATGCTACTGACGTTGATGGCGTCTATGATATGGATCCTAATAAATTCAAAAATGCAAAAAAATTCAAAAGTATCGAGCTTAAAAATTTAAAAAATATTTTAGTTCATGAAGATTCTGTAGCAGGTGGGTATGATTTAATGGATATTGTTGCTCTAAAAATTATAGAACGTTCTAAAATTAAAACTAGAATTTTAAAAGCTGATCCAAAAATTATTGAAAAAGCAATTAAAGGTGTTAAGGTTGGGACTGAAATAGTTCTATCTTCTAAAAAATAGTTAAACTTCGTTTTGAATTGTTGGTCTTGTTTGAGACCAAATTTGTATTTCATTTTTTGGATATTCTAAAATTCCTGAATCTTTAAGTTTCTTAAATATTGTAATTGCTTCTTCCTTTTCAACTGATTTTGATTGGGCTTTAGTATATCCATCTTTATCAACAATTACGGCTACATGTCCCTCTTCAGAATTAATTACAGCCGTAAATTCTTCTTCACCGACTGGAAAGAATTTGCCATCAATTTTCTTAGTTGTTAGGGTTAGCATTGCAAATCCAGCTACATCAAACATTTTCATTTGTGATTTACTTGCTCTTTGTTTTCCCTGTTGAACTGCTTGAAAATATTGCATATTTTTCACCCTCTGGAATGGTATAATAACTATCTAATATTTGATATATTGAGGTAAGTAAGTTTGAATCCTAAAATTTTTGTCTTTATCGCAGTTTTAGTATTTGTTGGAGTGTTGGGTGGAATTATTGTTGTTGGTCCCACACTAGTTGTAGGAGGGATTGGAACTGATACTACTAATCAAAATGTAGAAACTTTACCTCCAATTACAATTGAGTTGGTAGATATTTCTGTTTTAAAAATTTCAGAGCGTTCAGCAACAATTCAAGTTGAATTTGAGATATTTAATCCAAATCCACGAGCTGTAATTGTTCAAACTATGGATTACCAATTATTTGAAACCACTTTTTCCAATTATGAACAACTTGATGGCGGTACAATTGGAAGCAGACCTGAAGGAATGGTAGAATTTGGTTCAAACTACTATACTCTCTTGGGCAATAATTCAATTGTACTAAAAGATAAGATTACTATACCAAATACCCAAAATGGTGGTGAGCTATGGGATGCTCTTGAAACTAATACGGCATCATATAGAATTTCTGGAACTGTGTATTACAATTTAAGTTCCATGACAAGTGGTCAAGAAAATACTCTTGACTATGAATTCTTTAAATAGAGTCCTAATAGTATCATAAAAAATTAATTTTGTGATACTTTGTTTTTAAGAGAAAATTATAGACATATCCTATAAAAGCTCGTAAGATTATTTTTTATTAAATGGCAGAAGCAGGAATGGCCGCATTTGGCGCAACAGCAGGAGTAGCAATCGCATTAGCAATAGTGTGTTTCGCTCTTCGTGGTAAAGGACACCCTGAACCACTAGAATAACCCATCAAAGGAACTTTCCTTTGTAATATTTTTCATTTATTTGTTAACCCTTGTTGCCGAATTTACCCATTCCTAACATTTCACCAATGTCTACATGTTTGGAATTTTTCTTTTTCATAAAACATTTTTCATAATACTGACATTCAGAACATTCTGTTGATGGTTCTAGAATCGGTGCTTTTTGTTCTTTTAGAAGATTGTTCAGTACTCTGACTCTTCTAATTACCTCTTCAAACATTTTTTTATTTCGTGTTAACGAAAATGTTGTTTCTTTTCTGTCTCCCGTAATGTAAACTACGATTCCTTCTGTTTTGTCATATATCCACAAACATGCATTAAGATACAGGACATCATTGGCAAGTGGATTTTCTAATTCACTTTGTGCTGCTGGTCTAAATAACATAATGGCATCATCTACTATCATGTCTGTTTGCCCTTGTAGTTTGATATCGTCAATTTCAAATACCTTTGGCTCACTTCCGTATTCTAATTTTCTTAACAATCCTGAAAGAAGCTCATTAAATCCTCTTCTTTCGATCTCCACAGGATCAATTCTATCAAAATATGAGCGTCTTAGGCACTGAACTACCTCTTGTAAATGAATAGTTTGAATATTTTTTGGGTCTATATCTAATTGTAATTCTTTTCCTATTGAAGATAATGCCGTTTGAATTGTTGTTCTAAAATCCCTATCTCCCATCATAGTAAATTACCTTTGATTTTAGCTTCTTAAAGTTTAGCTCATTATTTTAGTTAAAAATTTAGAGATTCTACTTGCAAATGCTAAAGTGATGAAATGAACTGCAAATCCTAGAATTGCTCCGACTGCAATATTTCCTGTACCGTAGTAAATTCCCAAAAATATGCCTAATGCCGGTAATGAAAAAATCATAGCCATGAATGCACTAATCCAAACATAATTGATCAGAGTTTCTATTGGAATATCGTTTTTCTTTTTAGGAAATTTAATCATTTTTACAAAATTATTCTTCGTGTACAATTAATTTTGACATTGTAGTTTCAGTTGGTATTTTTTGTTCTATTGCATATGCGATAGCTGCTAAGTTTCTTACCTCAAATGCTGTCAACTTTGTAATTCCTACAATGGTTGCAAAACTAAACATTTTTGAAAATGATCTTGCAGATGCATTGTAAAGTTCCATTTCAAACGATCTTTCAAATTCTGCAACTGCATCTAATTCATTTTCATTTTGAGAAATCAGATTTTTGTATTTTGTATTTGTTAACTCATTAAATGCATCTCTAACTGATGCTGCAGACATCATTCTTCCAAGTAGTTCTTTTGTAATTGTTGCAGTTTGTGTCACAATCAAATCTTGAATTTGTGCTTCATCTAATCCCCATAATTTACCTCTAATTACACTGAGAAGATTATAGAAATCAACATCCATTCCAACTAATTTTATTACATCTCTATCTCTATTATTTTTTAAGGCACGACCTAATTGGAGATATAGAATTTTATCAAAATAAGTATCAAATATTTGGAGATTTTTTTGTTCATTGTAAAGTGATGCTGCTTTTGATATTTCTTCACCAAACTGAACTGAATTCAAACTAGTAACTGCTTCTTCTAGATCTTTGGACACTAGAGCCTTTATGATGATGTCTCTTTGTTTAATTAATTCTTCAGCATGTAAATTGATATGGGTTTCAATTTCTTCTTGCGATTTTCCTAATACTTTTCCTTTCAAAATTAATTTTAAATTTGATATGATGAATTTCATATAATATGCATCTAAAATTGGAGAATCCCCAGCAGTTTTAGCAATTGAATAATGAACGTCAGCTAAATGTCCTCTTAAACCTGATTCTATTCCTTGTGAGGTGTATGGTTTTTGAACATCTGCAACCGCATCTGCATAAATTGTATTCTTGATTCTAGTCATTAATTCTTCTATATCTCTTGATTCAGCTAAAGTTTGATAATCTGATCTCTTCAGTAATTTCCCTCTTTGACTGTATGATTTTACTGACGCATAGACGTTTTTACCCATGATTAAAATCTATGAATAGTGGATTTTAATGTTTGGCGTTACAAATTAGACTCAATTTTTACGCAATTTTCTCTAAAAATGCGGTTGCTTCCTTTTTTTCTTGAACTGAGAGTTTTCCAAAGGCCAAAATAACTTCCTTTTGAATAATCAAATTCTTATCTGATATATCTTGTAATTTTGAGAGATCAAAAGGAAGCAATTCTTTAATTTTATCTTCACAAAATGCTTTTACATATTTTTGAAAAATTGAATATGTAAAAGTTGGACTGGTAGTCATAAATTTAGTTAAAATTTTCTCAAATTCTTTTTCTTTTGGATTAGATTCTGCAAAAAATATCTTTAATTGTGCTGGCATATTTTCAATTCCATTAATTGCTGATCCTATCAAGACTCCTTTTTTTGTTAATTGATAATACGGAATTCCTTTTTCTTGTAGCGCTTTTGGTCCTCTTTTTAATGGTAATCTACCAGCTTCTTCTGCTATTTCCATGGGGAGTAATATTTCATCTAGATCCCTGAAAATTCCTGAATAGATATTTTTCCAGCTAATTTCTTGTTTTTCTGCAATTTTTTGGGAAATTCCTGTTCTTGTTCGTTCAGCTGGATTTACATTATTTCCAAGAATGGTAATGATCGATCTTTGTCTTTTTGCTTCTCCTGTTAAATCTTGATTTTTAGTCTTAAATGTATCAAAAACTGCTAGTTTAGCTTTAGGTTTTGACTTCATTTGTTCATCTCTATCATAATTTTCATATTCTATGTTACTATCACAATATATCATAATATAATAACTTACTTTTTGAAAAATTTTAGTGTCTTCAATGCTTTAATAATATTCTATTTCGATAAAATTTAATGAATTCTAGAAACTACAAGTATGCTCTATTACTTGTAGCCGCAGTATCTATCACAGCAACTGGTGCAATGTCAACAGCATTTGCACAAAGTGTTGATGACGGTATGGACGGATACGTCGCAGGAACCAGTGGAATTTACACTGGAAATCCTAACGAATGTTGGTACGATAGTGATGGTGCAGGAGCCATGATGCCTTGTCTTATAGACACAGGAGATACAGCATGGATGCTCACCGCAACTTCAATGGTACTACTCATGTCACCCGGAGTCGGTTTCTTTTATGGCGGATTAGCCAGATCAAAGAACATCGTCAACGTACTTGGTATGACCCTAATTGTAATGGGTTTAATGTCAGTACAATGGGTTCTATGGGGATACTCACTAGCATTTGGCGGAATTGATTCTGAAGCAAATATGTTCATGGGTAATCTAGACTATGTTGGTTTCAACATGGTATCAGCGTGGGCACCTCTCGGTGAAGTAGGTCCATGTGCAGATACTTGGTCTAATGCTTATCAAATGAATGAAATGAAGGACGGAGACTATTGTAGTCAAGGTTGGCCAGGTACAGTACCTCACCAACTATTTGCAATGTTCCAGGGAACCTTCGCAATTATTACACCAGTTCTAATTATTGGTGGATTAATTGACAGAATTAAATTCAGCGCATTGATGATATTCGTACTCTTATGGGGTACCTTCGTTTATGATCCAGTAGCACACTGGGTATGGGGAGGAGGCTACATCGGAGGAGGTTCACTCGACCTCGATCCAGAACTATCGCCATCATACGCATTAGACTTTGCAGGTGGTACTGTAGTACACATTACTTCAGGATTTGCGGCATTGGCCGGAGCCTTAGTCCTTGGCAGACGTCTTGGATATGGTAAAGTGCCAATGGAGCCACACAATATCCCAATGGTAGTCCTGGGTGCAGGAATACTCTGGTTTGGATGGTTTGGTTTCAACGCAGGTAGTGAAGTAATGGTAGACGGCATTACCGTCAGCGCATGGACTGTTACAAATACAGCAACTGGTATGGCTGCAGTCACTTGGGTGCTCATGTCTTGGGCA
>JABHXI010000163.1 GCA_018657375.1 Candidatus Nitrosopumilus sp.
TCAAAGGATATTTTATTTATTGATGACAAGCAAGAAAATTTAGATGCTGCAAAGTTATTTGACATGGACACTCTTTTATTCACCCCTTCAGATTTTTCTACTGGAATTATTCACAAAAAGATTTTAAATTTTTTAAAATAAAATTATCGTCCAATGGAACTTCTACATCCCGATAATCCTTTGCTGCATCTGTGTGTCTGGACTTTGCTTTATTATTTTTAGCACTATCTGAATTTATTATTTTTAGTTATATCTGATGTCAGAATAAATGAAATATGAATAATTTTGCAAGACCGATTATTGGTGTTAGCAAATGTCTAGAATTTGACATGTGCAGATATGACGGAAGTAGAATTAATAATAATTTTGTTAGAAACATGAAAGAATATGTTGATTTTATTACTGTCTGCCCTGAAGTTGGAATTGGCCTTGGTTCTCCAAGAAAACCAATACGATTAGTCACTATTGGAGGCAAAAAGAACCTCTACCAGCCCTCCTCTGAAAAAAATCTAACTGAAGACATGCATGATTTTACTAAAAAATTCGTTACATCCAATGCTAATCTTGATGGCTTTATCTTTAAACGAGATTCTCCTACCTGCGGGGTTACTGATGTCAGATTGTATCATAAATTAGGCACTGATGTTGGTTACGGCAAGACCTCTGGAATGTTCTCTGAAGGCGTATTGAAACAATTTCCTAACCTTGTAAAAGAAGATGAAAAAAGATTAAACAATATTTCTATAAGGGAAACTTTCCTAACAAGGATATTTGTTTTAGCACATCTTAGAGAGTCATTGGAATTTAAAGAACTTGAAAAATTAAATCAATTCCATTCAAAAAACATGTTATTATTTTTATGTCATGATGAAGAACTAACTGTTAAACTTGGATTAATTTTAAAAAGTAATGATGATTTTGAACTAATTGCTGATAACTACAAGAATATTGTTAATTCAATTTTATCCTCTATACCTAAAAAAAGTTCTATTATCAATACCTTCAATTATATTTTTACTCCCGTCAGTTCTAAACTATCTTCATCTGAAAAATCTTATTATTTTTCTTTAATTGATGGATTTGACAATGATCTTATCTCTCAATCTGAAATTTCTACGCTATTGTATTCTTGGACATTAAGATATGATTTGAAAAGTATAGTTGATCAATCTTTGTTTAATCCATTTCCAAAAACTTTGTTGTTAGATCTAATTGAATCAAAAAAAGAATATTCAATTTTATAATTTTTTTACTTTCGATCAAAAAACGCAATTCGGATAAAACCTTGCAAGAATTATATTTTTAATTGTAAAAATTTTATCATTCTTTGCAATTATTACACAAAAAAAATTATACTTAATTACCATAATCTCCTAGTGTAATCATTAGGAACAAGTCCACCATTACCCCATGAGTCTCATCACTCTAAAGGAAACCAAACGGGATTCTGCCCTGGGCTTGTTCACTTTTTTAATATTTATTACAAATCGAAAGCATTAATTTGATATTTTTTCTAACCAGATCATGTCATTTGAGATCGATTGGCATGATAATTTTTATGGAATATCATGGGCATATGAAAAAGATAGACTCGTAGTGTCCACTGTTTTTGAAGATAAAACTGAAGCAACTATTGTATCTCGAGAAATCGAAAAATGGAGTGATAAATTTACTAGATTGACAATTATTGAAAAAGAAAATGGTGAGTTCTCTATTTGTTGCTATGAGGATCCTCAAATATCCAAAAGCTCTGCACTTATTGGACTTTTTAGAACTGGGATGATTCAAAATGGAGGTTATGAGCAGGCTAAGCCAATGATTGAAGAAAAATCGCCTCTCTTGCAAATCGCATATGCTGCAGATGTTCGAGACATGTCTACGTATGAACAAATGTCTAGGTTAGTTCCAATGAGAAAGTGTAGGATTATTTCTGAAAAAGATTTGAAAAGACAAGAATACTATCATGAAAAAACAGCACATTCAGAAAAATAACGATAATGACGATTCAAAAAATAAATTTATTCATCATTTATCATTAATTGTAAAAAATTATGTAAATTCTAGTTAAAGAATCACTATCAGTAATTGAGCAGTTTCGGTTAATGGCAAGGAAATTTCGGGAATGAATTATGTTTTGTTAATGATTAAAAAATAGATTAGAACTTAGTGTAAAAAATTATTGGGATTTTGGCCACATGGAGTTCCAAGTTTCGGAGAATTTTTTCATCATTTCCCCGTAAGCATTCATTTGTTCCATCCCTGAAGAACTCATAGATTTTTGCCAATTGTCTGTGAAATCTTTGAATGCTGAAGTATTTGCATCACTCATAGATTTTTGCCAATTGTCTGTGAAATCTTTGAATGATGTCATTCCAGCATCACTCATAGATTTTTGCCATTTTTCTGTGAAATCATTCATGGTTTTAGTGCTAGATTCTGCACCTGCTTTTTCCCAAACTTTGTTGAATTTTGTTTGCATCTCATTACTGGCGTTTTGGAACTGTTCGAATATTGCTTTCCAATTTTCAAGAGATTTTGAATACTCTCCCCACAATGAATCCCATTCATTACTTTTTGAATTAGCGGACATTAATTTTAAAAGATAGTCATTGTTGTTAAGTGGATCTATTGAAAATATTCTGTAAAAATTTTAGACATAAATTAAAAATTATAAAAATCCAAATTCATTGAATCAGAATGTTTTGATTGGAGTTTTTTTAATGCATTCAATAATTTTTAGGATTTTAAATGGAATGTCCCCAAAATCTTTATCTTTTTCACGAGATACCAATAAAACATCATCGTTACTTAGTGGAAAGCTCATTACGAGTACTTTGTCTCTATAAGACAAAGAAAAATGAACAATGCCAAATTCAGTATCAAACTCATGCCTCATTCTTACACGTAATGCAAGTTCCATGAACATCATTTCATCTTGTTTTTTTGCTTCAAGTGAAAGTAGGCCCTCCTTCATACCTCCAGCTGCCAAATGACCTCTAGCGTTGATAAATCGAGCAGATCTCATTTTAGGATCTAATTTTAAAATTTGCTTACAAATATTCTCTAATTCCTCAACGTTATCCATAACGTTCTTATGTGTTAGAACTATTTATTGCGAACTAAATTAATTAGTAAGGGTGCAATCAAAATCATCTAAGGATTCTGCCGAATCACCCACAGATATAACTGAATACTACAAACACTTGTCGTTATTTTGGACAGATATCATACATCTCATGTCAAGTAAACCCCAAGCCCTGACATCAATAGGGCCAATGAGGGCATTTGCAGCTAATTCAAAAAAAATAGCTGTAGAATTAATTGAAATAAATGAAAATTTGCTGGGTTTTAACCAATGCATTACAGAATACTACAAACAATTATCCGATACATGGGGAATATCTCAAAAGAAAGTTAACCAAAAAGTTCCAGAAATTCCACACGATGTTGAACAAATAGAATCAGTCAAAAGAATATGGATAGATATTTTTGATAATGATTTTACAGAGTTATTTGATTCCAAAAAATTTGGAGCAAATTATGGGAATTTGGTATCAAAAGAATTAGAGTTAACAAAACACTGGAATAACATTGCAAATGTAATCTTGCAATCAGTTAACCTCCCAAGCAAAGAAGAGGTTGATGAGGTGTACAAAGAAATTCATTCATTAAAAAAACGTGTATCCAAACTAGAATTAGAATTAAAAAAGGAGAAAAGAAAAAATGCAAAGTAACAGTAATTTTGATCCTAAAATCATAGAAGAGATTTTAAAATTTAGCAAAAATGTTATTGAAGCACCAAAATTTGTATCTGCACCTGACGAAATAAGTTTGGAGGTTACTCCGCATAAAGTTGTTCAGCAGATAGATAAAACTAGATTGTTGTATTACAAATCAATTAACAAAACCAAACATAAGACGCCTTTGTTAATTTCGTATGCGTTAATTAACAGATATCATATTTTGGATATACATCCCGAGAAAAGTTGGGTACGAAATCTACTGGAGCAAGGGTTTGAAGTATACATGTTAGATTGGGGAACTCCAACTAGCATGGACAAATATTTGGACTTTGATGATTATGTGAATGGGTATTTGGAATCATCAGTAGAATATATTAAAAATCAATCATCCACTGAACAAATTTCATTGCAAGGATATTGTACGGGGGCAACAATTGCTACAGCATATGCTGCATTGCATCCAGAAAATGTAAAAAATTACATTGCAACCGCACCAGTAATTGATGGATGGAAAGATACCACAGTAATTAGTAATTTAGCAAAACATATGGATGCAGATAAGATGGTTGAAACAATTGGAAACATGCCTCCAGAATTCATGTATTATTGTTTTTCTGTTTTAAAACCCTTTGAGCAAGGATTTGAGAAATATGTGAAATTCTTCAAAAATATCGATGATAAAAAATATGTGGATAACTTTTTGAGAGTAGAAAAATGGTTAGGCGACACACCTCCCATTCCAGGTGAACTATTCAAACAATGGATAAAAGATATCTATCAAAAAAATCTACTCATTCAAAATAAAATGTATGTGGGAGATGAACTCATAGATTTGAGAAAAATAAACATGCCAATGTTTACACAAGTAGCCGTAGGAGATCATTTGGTATCCCCGGAATGCAGTATGCCGTTACACTATGCTGTAGGCAGTGAAGATAAAACTTTGAAAATCTATCCGACAGGACATGTGGGAATGATTGCTAGTTCATTCTCACAAAAAAAAATATTACCTGAAATGGGTCAATGGTTAGCTCAAAGATCATAAAAAAAACTGCGGAAAATTGTTACGAATCTAAATAAAATAAAAAAAACACTCTAGTTTCTTGTAGGAGTGCATGATGTTATCCAAGATTGGATAATGTTTTTGTTCAAATCAGTAAATGTAGAGACGTTGTCATTAAATGATTTCACATTTTGAGTTGTTGCATCAATTACTGTTTTTACAATTTGATTTTGAATGCTACTTGCTTGAATGATTTGTTTGTTAAAATCAACAATTACAGTTTTTGCAGCATCAGGGACATCGGAGGATAATCCAGATTTTTGTGCAAATTCTTGTTGCATTGTGATTGCAGCATCAAATGATTTTTGTGCAGCTTTCATACATTCTTCTTGAAAATGTGTTGTTGCTTGAAAATACTGTGGAGTATTTTTTGTAACACTCTCA
>JABHXI010000164.1 GCA_018657375.1 Candidatus Nitrosopumilus sp.
GAATTCAATTTAATTAAGCATTCTGATATCTGATTTTATGAAATTATTTCTTTGGACTCTTTTCATTTTTTAAGAATGATTTTTTCTTTGAAGTGCATGGCGTCATGGAATGCAGTCTTTTTTTGTAGGTCACTATTCGTCCTCTTCTGCTTGTTTTGAAATTTTCTCCATTGCTATGAGAATGTCTTCCTCAGACATCCCCTGGTCTTTCATTCGTTGCATGATGTCCTTTACAATGCCCTCAATCATTTCCTTTTTTTTGACTGCGTCTAACATGAAATGACAATAACGCCCTAGTATTTGAAAATATAGGCGTGAAAACAGGCCAGTCGTTCAAGAATCATTCTAATTTTAATTCCCGGGTCGATTTTATTCCAAAAGATATTCTGGGTTTTTCTTGCAAACTTCCTTCATTGTTTCATACGTTTCTTTTTTCCACAAATTGTCCTCAATCCCCCTAAACTCCTTCATCAATTTGGGAAACATCTTTGTCAATGCAAGCTCCATTTCTCCAGCATGTCTTTGATAATCTGTCTTTGTAGGCCTGCTCATTCTTGGCATTACATCAAGGGGGTTTGTCTCTCTTTTGTCTTCTTGAATATTTTGCAACAATTTTGTTTTTACCTGGTTTGAGAATTTAGCAGAATTAAGATTGCTCTCAAAGGACATGGCATTTCTTAACCATGCTTCTTGGTTTTTTGGATCATTTCTTCTCCTGTAACTTGCAAGGATTGTTTGTAATGAGATTAAGCCAAACTTGAATATCATTTCAGATATGTCGTTTTCAGGTTTGGTAAAATATTTTTTTATTTTGGATAGTTCTGATTTCTCAACGTGCAACTGTTGAATCATAAAAGATGTAAAATCTTTGTAGGCGTATGCTTCAAATTGTGCAGTGAATTTTTCCACGTCTACAACGACATACCTAGGATCCTTTGGTTTAACTGACACATTCTTGATGTTGCCATCTTTTTCCAATTGTTTCAGAATCCCGCTGACGCCCTCTTTGGTGTAGTTTGTTTCAATGCTTCTATGAATTTCTGCCAATCCCACTTCTTGGGTTTTGTCTTTTAACATGAATAAGATTATTTTAGATTTTACAGATTCGTTGCTTTCATCTTTTCGCGCAGTTTGATTTGACATTCTTTTAGACGACATATCCAAATATGTCAGGTACAGTTGTTATATTAACCGTTTTTGATACCCCTGTTTGTGAAACTATCCAATAAGTTGCACAAAAGATCATGTTTATTTTATTGAAACACCATACTGAGTAGTGCAAAAAACTGAACCAGACATGACACTAATTGACAGGGCTACTTCAGCAAAAAAGACATTAATTCGAATATCCAAAATCATCAGAAACTCCACTACGCATGATCCTGAGAGTAGAAGGTCAGAAACAATGAGGAACATCGCACAAATTATCGAGGAATCCAGCAATTCAATAGAGATTGAAAAAATTGTCAATCAAGTTTATTCAAACCCTGAGTGGTTCAAATCTTATTATGAAATTTCAAGTCCCGGTGGGACCATCGCGATTAACAAATGTTGTCAGAAACAAGAAAAATTCATCATAACTTACGATGTGATGTTTGGTGACGAAGAAAAATGGCTAGTGTGCGAGGAACACGAGAAAGTGGAATCCTTTTCCAAATACATCATTGACAAAAAAAGAATCTGAGTTTTTTGCCGTCGTTAACTTTTTCAGACAGTTTTTTCTAATTACTAATTTGTAACAACTAAAGTTACAACAATTTCGGTTTGATCATTATCGAGGTCATCGTCTAACACGATTTTTTTATCCACCAGCTTGTATTCTTCAATCAAAGAACCGTACTCATCAAATCTTCTAACTAGTTTGCTTTTTGGAAGAACAACTACGTCGCCAGCCCCATGATAGATTTCAACTGATTCGCCATTTTTTATTATTATTTTCAACCTATGATCTGATTTAAAATTCAATATAAAAAGTTGATTTTTCTATTTAGTTTTCAAATGTTATTTGTGATTTTAAAAGAAGGGATTCATGTTTTTGTTGCGTTCTCCAGCAAATCCCTTACACAGTCACCACATAACCGGTCATCTTCACTTACGGATGATGGTATTCCCATCCCAAACATCGACTCCAAGTTTTCGGATGAAAATTTGTCAATCCCTTTCAATTCTTTTTTGCATTTAAAACAAGCAACCATTCAATTTCTGTATTATTTCTAACAGATTATTATTATTTTCTTGCCTGATTTTCAGGTTCTCTTTCTAATTCCAATTACAACTATAGCTGGAATACCAAGATACATTCCAATGTTCAGTACGATTACAGACAGTCCAAGTGATATGATTTTTGATTCAGAGTTTGCATTTTCCATTAAAGACAATGATGAAATCATTGGAGTGATTGCAATCTTTACGGCCTCCTTGAAGTACGGGTTTTTGCGCTCGTAATCAGCAATAATTGGGCTAAATGAGTAATAGACATCGTTGAATGCTCCCATGAATGCTGTACCTGATGCTGTGTTTAGCAATTGGTTGTCCCTTAACTCTCTGAGTTGCTGAACTTGCGGTGCCATCTCTGAGCCGTATGTTGCAGTTGCGATTAGACAGCCGCCTTCAGAAGTTGCAGGTTCTGAAGCATTTTCTGATGCCAAGACAACAAATGATAGATGTGTTTCATCACCATTCTCGTCAAACATTCTATTGTTTTCTTGATCATATTGGATTAATTCATTCATCTCGTTTTCAATTTTTTCTAGCACTAGATATTCCTGTGTCCACGTTAAAACTTCTGGAGTAAACTCAAATGTTTTTTGTTGGCCTGTTTTAATTGGAATTGTTTCAATTGATACGCCATCCTTTCGAACTTCAGCATCAGATTTCAGTTCATTAGGAACGTGACCTTTTATCCACAATTCCAAATCATAGTACCCGTTACCTCGTGCAGGATAACATGGATCAAATATTTCGACGGTGAATGTTATCTTTTCTCCAGATTCATAGATGTACTTGTCCGGAATAACGTGAGTCTCGTTACGACACTGCTCTCTTGAAAAAGGATCATAGTTTTCTTGGACAGAAGTTTCTGCAAAAACACTTGGCGTCACAGCTGCAATCATGGCAACTGCCACTATCGCAATAATGAAAACAGGTTTCAATTTATTTTCTAAGAATTACGGGTATTTATGAAATTGTTTCTGATTGTTGGAATCTAAAATTTTGTCCAATGAGAATATTAGAATTACAAACTTTTACGGGGTAAGTCTGTCCACGTCTCTTGGATAAAATGTGGTGTCGCGAATGTTCTCAGTTCCAGTCAAGGCCATGATCAATCTCTCAAGACCAATTCCGCAACCAGCGTGGGGCGGGACTCCGTAATCAAAGGCGTTAAGGTGGTACTCAAAGGAGTCAGTCTTCATGCCTTTGTTGCTCATTCTCTGAGCAAGCTCGTCACGTTTTTCAATTCTTGTACTTCCAGAGGACAATTCCAGATCCCCGAACATCAAATCAAATGATTCTGAAATCTTAGGATTGGATTTGCTGTCTTTTACGTAGAATGGTTTTGGACCCAAAGGCCAGTCTGTGATAAAGTAAAAACCATCAAGTCCTATTTTTTTAAGATTTGAAGGGTACAGGTCGTCACCCCATTCTGTTTTTGCACCTGCTTTTTGCATCCTGTCCACAAGATCATCGTATGTGTATCGAGGAATGCTTTCTGGAACTGTAATTGGGGCAAATTCCGAACCGGGATTTTTTTGAATATAATCATTAACTGCATTGATGGAAACTTTGATGATGTCCTCTATTCTGCTCATTACGTCATTGTAATCAACAAATGCCTCCTCCAAATCTATGGAAATTGCCTCAGCCAAATGTCTATTTGTCCTTGACGGCTCTGCTCTAAAAATAGGTGCAATTTCAAAAACTTTTTCAAAACTCATCGTTAGTTGCTCTTTGTACAGTTGGGGGCTTTGAGCTAAAAATGCCTCCTTGTTGTAGTAAAATATTGGAAACAATGCAGCTCCGCCTTCAGTAGCTGTTGCAATCATTTTTGGAGTGTTAATTTCAACAAAATTTTGATCAATAAAGTAATCCCTGATTGTTTTCAGAACCAAACTTCGGGTTTTGAAAACATGCTGCAAAATATCGCGTCTAAGGTCAATCGGTCTTACCTCTAAGCGGGTGTCGATGTTTTTCACAGTTTTAGCAGTCGGCTCAAATGGCGGAATTGTCGTAACCTCAGAAAATACGCGCAACTCGTTTGGAATGATTTCAAATCCGCTTGGCGCCTTCTCTGATGCCTTTATCGTACCAATTACCCCTATTGATGAATGTGCTTTTAGTGACGATATTTTTTCACGTATCTCGTCAGGACAGTCTCCCTTTTTTGCAACAATTGAAAGGTCACCGTTCTTGTCTCGAACGGTTGCAAAGCTGATGTTCCCGTGACCTCTGACTGTCAAAACCCACCCCATCACAGTGACCTGAGTCCCGTCCATTGAGGCGTTCAGTTCGTTGGAATAGTGTGATCTGCGTAATTTTCCCAGTTCAGTTTCAATCATGATTTATAATATTCCCGTATTTTTTGGTGTAATTAATTTTTTCAAATTGAATGATGCGATTATCAGTCTTCACAATCTTTATAGTCACCTAATAGAGAAATTCAAAACAATATGGCAAACATCATAATCGGACTTGTTATTGCAATGTTCCTAATTGTTGCAGTATACGTAGGATACCATGCATCCCAGGAGTTTGCAGAGGGCGGTGCTGTAGGCCATGGAATGACAATAGATCTAAAATTAGCAGAAACCAGTCCCGAGTTGTTGCACATTATTGA
>JABHXI010000165.1 GCA_018657375.1 Candidatus Nitrosopumilus sp.
AATTTTTCACCAACAGTTCTCAATGCTTGTCTTCTGAATGCAGAAAACCTTCCACTCCAAGGAACAATTGCACCTTCTAAAATAGACTTAGATTTATCAGGAATTACCAGAGCAGGATCAAACTCCATTTTAACTCCCAATCCATTACATGTTTTACATAGTCCAAAAGGAGAATTAAAAGAAAAATTTCTAGGTTCTAATTCACCAATTGTTAATCCACAATGAGGGCAGGCATTATTTTGTGAAAAGATTTTTTCAGATTTATCTGATGATATCATTACATCTCCTTTTGATGCTTTAATTGCAGCTTGAATGGCCTCAAAAATTCTAGATCTTTCAGATTTACTTGTAGATATTCTATCCACAACAATTTCAATATTGTGCCACTTCTGTCTATCTAACGGAGGAATACCGTCATCTAGGCTCAAAATTTCACCATTTAGGCGTATTCTAGAGTACCCATCTTTCTTGATTTGCTCAAATAGTTTCTCATAGGTACCCTTTTTTCTTTGAATGAGAGGAGATAGAATCAATATTTTTTGCCCCAAAAAATCTTTCAGTACAGAATCACAAATCCTCTCAACAGATTGTGTGGATATTTTTCTTTTACAATTTGTACAATGAGGAATGCCAATCCGAGCATAAAGTAATCGCATGTAATCATAAATTTCAGTGGTAGTACCAACAGTAGAACGGGGATTTTTACTAGTAGTTTTTTGTTGAATTGCAATTGCAGGAGATAGTCCATCAATAGAATCAACGTCAGGTTTATCCATCATCTCCAAAAATTGACGAGCATATGAAGAAAGAGATTCAACGTATCTTCGTTGTCCTTCAGCATAAATTGTATCAAATGCCAAAGTAGATTTTCCAGAACCAGATAAACCACTAATTACAACTAATTTATTTTTTGGAATATCAACATCAATATTTTTTAAATTGTGATGACGAGCCCCTCTAATTTTTAATTTATTATCTATCATTTTTATATTCAATCTCCTTCTCTAATCTTTTAATTCTATCCCTACAAGAAATTGCTTGTTCAAAATCTAATTCTTCAGAATATTTTTTCATTTGAGCATCTAAATCAATGACATCATTTTTAAGATCATGTATGGACTTTAATTTTGATTCATCCAATATAATTTCTTGTTCAGGTACAGATTTCATAATTGTTTTAGGGATTATTCCATGTTCACGATTGTATGAAATTTGTTTTTTTCTACGACGTGTAGTTTCATCAATAGTATGTTTCATAGATTTTGTATGTGTATCAGCATACATTATCACAGTACCAGATACATTTCTTGCAGCTCTACCACAAGTTTGAATTAAACTAGTAAAATTTCTCAAAAAACCTTCCTTGTCTGCATCTAAAATTGCCACAAGTGAAACTTCAGGAATATCCAAGCCTTCACGTAAAAGATTAATCCCCACTAAAACATCAAATTCGCCTAGGCGTAATTGACGAAGAATTTCAGTACGTTGTAATCCATCAATTTCAGAATGCATGTATCTAACTTTGACGTCTTTTTTTGAGAGATATTCAGCTAAATCTTCAGCCATTCTTTTAGTTAATGTGGTAACTAAAACCCGTTCAGAATTCTTGCGGCGTTTATTTATTTCAGAAATTAAATTATCCATTTGATCTTTAGTAGGTCTAATTTCGATTTGTGGATCAAGTAAGCCTGTAGGACGAACTAGTTGTTCAACAATTTTTACAGATATTTTCTTTTCATAATCAGAGGGGGTAGCTGAAACAAAAATAGTGTTTTGAATATATTCTTCAAATTCTTCAAATTTTAAAGGTCGATTATCATACGCACTAGGTAATCTAAATCCATATGTTACAAGTTTATCTTTTCTGGAATAATCACCTTTGTACATTGCATGTAATTGCGGTAATGTAACATGAGATTCATCAATCACCAAAAGATAATCATCACCAAAAAAATCCATCAAACAGTATGCCTTATCACCTTCACTACGACCATCAAAATGTCTTGAATAATTTTCAATCCCAGAACAATAACCCAATTCCTCAATCATTTCTAAATCATAGTTAGTTCTCATCTCAAGACGCTGCTTTTCAAGTTCATTCAATGTGGGTAAATGATATTTTAGTTCGTCCCTAATTGATGCGACAGCTCTTTTACTAGCATCCTTAGCAATTAGATAATGTTTTGCAGGAAAAATTGTCATTTGAGTTATTTTCTTTTTTTCTTTTAAGGACACATGATCAAGTAAAGTTATTTTTTCAATCTCATCGCCAAACATAGAAATTCTAACAATGTCTTCAGAATATGCAGGAGTGATATCAATGGTATCCCCTTTTACTCTAAAATTTCCAGGAGCGACTTCAACATCGTTTCTCTCATATCGGGAATCAATTAATTTTCGAATTAAATCAGTTCTTTTAATTTCATCACCAGTACTAACAAGAATTGAAGAGTCTTTCCATTCCTGAGGATTACCAAGGGAATAGATGCAAGATACAGTTGAAACGATAATTGTAGGTTCTCCAGATAATAGCATCGCAGTTGCTTCTAATCGTAATTTTTCAATTTTTTCATTAATTTGAGTGTCTTTTTCAATGTAGGTATCAGTTTGTGGCAGATAACTTTCAGGTTGATAATAATCATAATAAGAAACAAAATAGCCAACATTGTTTTTTGGAAAAAATTGTTTTAATTCTGTATAAAGTTGGGCTGCAAGGGTTTTGTTATGAGAGATAACTAGCGTATTTTTACCTGTTCTGGCAATTACATTTGCAACTGAAAAAGTCTTACCACTTCCAGTAACACCAAGTAAAGTTTGGACTGATTTTTTTTTAACACCTTTGACTAAAGCGTCAATAGCTTGAGGTTGATCACCTGTAGGGGAATAGTCAGAAACTAATTCAAATTTTGAGATTTGTTGCAATAGTTAGAATTACTAAAAACTGAATTTAAAGCAATGGTGATATCATCATAAAATTACCATACAGGTTCATCGACCATTCTCAATTTACAATCAATTTCTTCAAAACCCATAATCTTGAGAGTGTTTTTAGCAGTAGATGAATTTTTTTTATGAATTTTTTGAGCTAAGTTCATCCTATCTTTTGAATTCATGTTTTGGCCAATCTTATATTTTCCATGAAGTGTTTGTGGAATAATTTTGATCACGCTTACTGCATCCAAAACACGCATAGTTGATTGAAGGGGATCATAGTATCCTTCAGGTTGATATTTTTCCATCAATCCATTTAGAGCTAAAGTTTTTTCATCTCTATCAGAAACTAAAGAACTAAGTCCTTTGATTACAACACTAATGTACAGAGTATCAGCTAAAGAAGCGTTATGAGGATCTTCAAAATAGGATGGTAAAAATTCTAATTCCCTA
>JABHXI010000027.1 GCA_018657375.1 Candidatus Nitrosopumilus sp.
AGTGTGGGGCTAGAAAATAAAATTAAAAATATAGTTTTTTTATTCTTGTGTTGTACCACATTCAGGACAAAACTTTGCTGTCATTGAAAGAGTAGTTCCACATTCAGAACAGAATTTTCCATCTGCTTTTACTTCATTGTATGCATTTCCAACATTTGCTGAACTTTTTACTGCTCCTGATGGTACGTACGTATCATCATCAATCAACACTGGCTCAAAATCCTGTTCTGTCAAATATGTCATCATTCTTGGAATTCCTTTACCATCATTCTTTGAATCTGGCACTGAATCCCCTAACCAAAATGAAAATCGCATTAGAGTTAATTCTGGAGTAGAGAATGCTAGGGTATGTTTTGACATATAATCTTGTGCTGCTTTTTTACCGTCAAAAACTTCCATGATGATCGTGTTTTTTATTTATGTATAATAGTTTCTGGTAAAATGGACCGGGAGGGAATCGAACCCTCGACATCTTCGTTGCGAACGAAGCATTATACCCCTAAACCACCGGCCCACAAATTATCTGACCTGGGTTGGACTTTTATTCATTTTCTCGATAAATTGGATTTTTGTATTATTCTAATCCCTTTTCTAACTTGATTTTTTTAATAACATCTTTCACCAATTTCTCGTCTTTTTTAACCAATTCTTGCAATTTTTTCTTATATTCTTCATCACCCCATTTTTCTTGACTGAACATCTCTTTCACTAATTTTACAATTTCAGATTTATTTCTCTGATGGTCTCGTTTAATTATCTCTGAACTTTCCATGTTTTTTCTTTAAAAGTAATCAACTTAAGCGTATTACTCAACGAATAATAGACTCAATAGCATAAAATTTCCTGATGACATATGATACTGTGATTGTTGATTCACATGTTATGCTCCCTAGTGGAAAAATTGATAAAAATATTGTAATTGACGACGGAAAAATTGTGGGACTAACTAGTGATGTTCCTGCATGTGATCATAAAATTAATGGAAATGGATTAATTTCAATTCCAGGTGTCATTGACACTCATGTCCACTATGGTGTTTATTCTCCGATCAATGAAGCTGCAAAAACTGAATCTCATGCTGCAGCAATAGGTGGAGTTACAACTATGATGCGGATGCTTAGATTGGAAAATTCTTTTTTAACTTCTTTACCGCCACAACTTCAATCTGCATCAAAATATCATTATGTTGATTATGCAATACATGCTTCTGTTTTTACTCCACAACAAATTGACGAAATGAATTTTTGTATTGATAAGGGAATCACATCTTTTAAAATTTACATGAATCTTGGTGGTGAAGTTGGTCATGTGTACATGGACATGCCTCCAAACTCCACCAATCTTGTACCGACTAAAGTAAATGTTACAGATGAACTTGTTGAAAAAATTGTAAAAAATGCAGCACAACTTGGTTGTCCTGTACTTGTTCACGCTGAAGATTATGAATCATGTGGATGTGGAATTAAAAAAGCTAAAGAAAAAAATCAAGATGGATTATCTGCATGGTCATCAAGTCGTTCCCCCGAATTTGAAGCTAAATCAATTAAAACAATATCTAAGTTTGGACGAGATTATGACTGTGTAATCTACTTTGTACATATTGGTTCAGAGCGTGCATTATTACAAATTCAAGAAGAAAAAAAACTTGGAACCAAAATTTTTGTAGAAACCTGTCCTCATTATCTTACACTATCTTATGAAAATCAAGATGGGTATCTTGCTAAAGTTATGCCTCCAATACGAACTGAAAATGATCAAAAAGCAGTTTGGAGTGCATTATCCAGCAATCAAATTGATACAATAGGAACTGATCATGTCGCTAATCAGATTAAACTAAAACTCAATGGCGATGATGTTTGGGGTGCATTAGCTGGATTTCCTGGAATTGGAACTTCTTTACCGCTATTACTCAATTACGGAGTAAATCAAAATAGAATTACTGTTGAACAGCTTGTAAAATTCACTAGCCAAAACGCCGCTCGAATTTTTGGCATGTATCCACAAAAAGGAACACTTGCAAAAAATTCTGACGCTGACGTGACTATGATTAATTTGAAAAAAGAGAAGAAAGTGACTTCTGAACTATTTGGTGGATTTTCTGATTATATCGTATACGAGGGACTAAATCTGAAAGGCTGGCCTGTTAAGACTATGGTCAGAGGAGCATTAGTTGCTGAGAATTTTGAAGTGATTGGGAATCTTGGTCACGGTAAACATGTTTCAAGAACAGTCCTTTCTAAATAATTTGAAATTTGCCGTTTGTGCTTGCTTTGTAAATTACGTCTGGCTTTCTTAGAAAAATTCCTGACTCTAAAACGCCTGCTGTTTGTTTAATTTTTTGTGTTAGTATTTTTGGATTGCTAATTGTTCCAAAGTCACAATCTAAAATTATGTTGCCGTTTTCTGTAAAGAACGGATAACCTCTATCCAATGAGCGTATTTTGGATTCACCTCCTAATTTTTTGATAGATCTAATTACTGAATTCCTTGCTAATGGGTGGATTTCAATTGGCACAGTTCTTGTGAATTTTTTAACAAATTTTGTCTTATCTGCCATTACGACTACCTTTTTTGCAAGACTAAACAAAATATTTTCTCGTAATAATGCACCTCCGCCACCTTTAATGACATATTTATCAAAATCAATCTGATCTGCACCATCAAATACAATATCGATGTGATTAACTTGATC
>JABHXI010000166.1 GCA_018657375.1 Candidatus Nitrosopumilus sp.
AAATCCAGAAGGAATTTCATGTATACTTTCTCCTCATTTCTAATCACCATGTCATAAAATGTAGGTGCCTTTATCTCTACTTTGAAATTATGTTTTTTCAAATCAAGGGTCTCACCAAATGCTTTTGCCCTAATTTCATAAAAATTATTTTTTTCAATGCTAAATTCTATTCTTTTTATTGCAAATCCTTCAGTAATCAGAATAAATGGAATTTCTTCTAACCAGCTAAAAAGGAGATAATAGAGATCTTTACCTTGAGCTACAAATTCTTTATTTTCTACTTCTTCAACTTTATCTTGATCTAATGTTAAATTAATGACTGCGTCTGCTGCAACTAAAAATGCTTCTTTTAGATCTTTTGCATTAATTTCAATTATTGCATCTGTTGCATGATCTAGAAATCTATAACTCAATATTCTTTTTAATTTTCTCTAATTATTAATCTACACAAACCTGTTATTTTACAATCCCGTCACAATCTTTTAAAATTGGGGTGGATTTTCATTATTTTATGAAAGCAACTTTTTTTGACGGTAAACAAATGATTTTTGATAACAATTACCCTGATCCAAAATTTAATGAAACGCTAGTTCAAGTTAACTTGGCTGGAATTTGTGGAACTGATTTAGAAATTTTAAATGGATACATGAAATATTCTGGAATTTTAGGTCATGAATTTGTTGGAACTGTAGTGAAATCTAATAATCCTAATTTAATTGGTAAGCGAGTTGTAGGTGAAATTAATGCTGGTTGTACTAAATGTGATTTTTGTATTCGGGGAATGGAACGACACTGTCCATCGAGAACGGTACTTGGAATTTTAAAACGTAACGGATCATTTGCTGAATTTCTTTCATTACCTGAAAAAAACTTACATGTAATTCCTGATTCAATTAGTGATGAACAAGCAGTATTTGTAGAACCTTTAGCAGCTGCTTTTGAAATTAATGAACAAATATCTTTGAAACCTGAATGGAATGTTGCAGTTGTAGGTGATGGAAGATTAGCTCAATTAATTATTCAAGTTATAAAATTAACCTGCTCTAACATTACATGTTTTGGTAAGCATCAAAATAAACTTGAAGGGTTAATTCAATCTGGAATTAAAATAAAAATTGGTATTGAATCTACTGATGAACAATTATTTGATCTAGTAGTGGAAGCTACAGGAAGTAATTCTGGATTCACTGATACGATGAAACTTGTAAAACCTCGTGGCACTGTAGTTTTAAAATCTACTATCGCATCACGAGAAAATCTTGACTTAACTTCCACAATAATCAACGAAATTACTTTAATTGGTTCTAGATGTGGACTGTTCAAACCTGCAATTGATGCACTTGCTACAGGCGTTATTTCTGTAGATTCTATGGTTGATTGTACTTTTCCTTTGGATAAATTTCAGGATGCAATTGTTCATGCAAAAAAACCTGATACTTTGAAAGTTTTTTTAAAACCTTGATTTTTTAAACACTCAATATCATCTCTTTCAAATAACTTGATTTCCCAATTATTGATATTTTGCATATCTAATGCTTAAAAAGATAAAATTTTTTACATTAAACATTTTAAGTCAATTCGAAACGATTAGTTATATTGAATACTGCGGAAATTTCAATAATTTTACCTACTTACAATGAATCTAAAAATATTCGTGAAATTTTAGATCGTATTACGAAATCTTTTCCATCCCATTTGAAACTTGAAACTATAGTTGTAGACGATAATTCTCCTGATAATACTGCAAAAATTGCTGAAGAGTATTTTCATTCAATTAAAGAGAAATCCAGTCACACAATTAATGTAATTAAACGAAAAGCAAAAAATGGATTAAGTTCTGCAATTCTTAATGGAATTCAAGAATCCACCGCAAACACAATTGTAGTAATGGATAGTGATTTTTCACATCCACCAAATATTATCCCAAAATTAATTGACGCAATTAAACAAACTAGCTGTGATATTGCAATTGCTTCACGGTATGTGCATGGAGGCTCAATTCAAGGTTGGCCAATTAAAAGAAAATTGATGAGTAAAGTTGCCACTTTAATTGCAAAAAAAGGATTAGGAATTGAATCCCACGACCCGATGTCTGGATTCTTTGCTTTTAAGAAAAGTATTCTTAATGGATTAAAATTTGACGCACTTGGTTACAAAATGTTATTGGAAATTTTAGTAAAAACAAAAGGCGTTAGAATAGAAGAAGTCCCGTACACTTTTACTGATAGGGAATTTGGTTCTAGCAAACTTGACACTTCCACTATTTTTGATTATTTTAAATCTGTCTGGAAATTATACAAATATGGCCGAACAGTTGAAAATAACGAATCACGAACATCTGTTAAATTTCTTTCAAAGGCGGCAAGATTTTTTACAGTTGGATCTTCTGGATTGGCAATTAATTATTTCACATCGATGCTTTTTTCTTTAAATTCTGATATGTGGTATCTTCATGCCACTACATTTGGAATAATATTTTCAATTTCAAGTAATTTCTTACTAAACAAATATTGGACATTTGAAGATAGAGACTTTTCTCCAAAACGAACCATTATTCAATATGTTCAATTTGCTGGATTTAGCTCTATTGGGGCGTTAGTTCAACTTGGCATGGTTTACAATCTTGTAGATCAATGGAATGTTTCATACCCAATTTCATTAATTTTGGCAGTTGGGGTTGCAGCATTTGGTAATTTCTTATTAAATAAGCGATGGACTTTCAAAGAAAAAGTTTGGAGTTAGATTTTTTTAAATTCTTCAACAAATTTTGATATTTGTGCATAAAAATTAATTATTTCTTTAATCTTTTACTCGTAAGGTAATTTAGTGAGATTTTTTATAATAAAAAAATGGAGCCATTTGATTCATTTTTAATATTAATTGCAGATTTTTTAGGCCAGCATCTTTACGAAGGAATATTCTTTGCGGCCTTAATTGAAACTGTAATTCCGCCAATTCCAACTCTTGCGATATTTCCAACAGCTGGATTTTTGGCAGCACAACAAGGAATTTCTTTATCTGGTGTAATTCCAATGATTCTTCTCGGTGGTTCTGGTGCTACAATTGGAACAACCATTATCTACCTAATTGCATTAAAACTTGGACGTGCTGTTTTACTTCGATATTTAAAAAATTTTAGAATTTCTGAAAAAAAATTAGAACGTGTAGAAATATGGTTTGAAAAATATGGTGATAAGGCAGTTTTGATTGGAAGAATGGTTCCGGTAATGAGAGAGATGATTTCAGTACCTGCTGGATTGCTGAAAATGAAAATTCCTAAATTTGTTTTATTTACTTTTATTGGTTCGTGTATTTGGGCATCTATTACTATACTTGGTGGATATTATTTTGGTGAGGCCATGGGCCTTGTTAAATAAATTTGATTATAGATTTTTTAATTAATGATTACTGAAATATAATTTATTTATTTAAATTAATTTCATAAAATTTTATTTTTAATTTAAAAATTTCCTAATGTTTTTTGTTTTTTTCCTTCCCAAATTAATTCCCGCATACCTAAATTTTTTCCTAAAGTATTTGCAGTTGCAGGGCCAAATCCTTCAAAATGATTGTTAGCCATTACCATTGCAAGCGGAATGTCTGAAATTCCTGCTAATTTTTGTGCCCAATTTTTAATTAATTCTGATTTATTTTTCCTTATTGTGCCAAATTGATTGTCTGGAATACTCCTATCTCCAATTAATCTGACATAAAGATAATTTGATGTTATTGGCATTGGATTGTTTATGCCCTCTACTGCATTCCAGACAAGACAATGTTTTTTTTGTTTGAGATAATTCAAGGCTTCATCTGTAAACCATGATTCGTGTCTTCCTTCAATTGGATATGCAAAATCAGCAGGTAAAATATCAAACAGTTCTTCTAATCTAGGTTTTGCTTCTTCAAAACTTAATGATGGTGGTAATTGTAATACCAATGCTGAAATTTTTTCGTGAATTGGTATAAGTGATGTTAAAAATGAAAAAACTTCTGAGTTCACTTTTTCTAGTCTTTTTTCATGTGTGATGATAGATGGAAACTTTGCTGTAAATCTAAAATGTCTTGGTGTGCTTGCATTCCATCTTCTAACAATCTCTTGTGATGGAATTTTATAAAATGTAGAGTTTATTTCAGTGATGCTAAAAATCTGTGAATAGTATTTTAGCCATTCTGAATTTTTTAGATTTTTTGGATAAAAAGTTCCAGACCATCCTTGATAACTCCACCCTGTACACCCAATTTTAATTTCCATATTTTTTTATCTATATTCATCTCCGCAATCACCTATTACATCAAACAAATCATTTGCTTTTGCAGTAACTGCGGATATTAATAAAATATCATCCTGTTCTATTTTTAAATCAAAAACTTTGCCATTGTC
>JABHXI010000167.1 GCA_018657375.1 Candidatus Nitrosopumilus sp.
AACAAACCATTTAGCAAAAGGCGGATTCCAGTCAAGAGTCCTATCCCAAGTATCAAACCAGGTTAAATTATGAGCCTGTTCATCCCAAAAGGATACATAGTCAGAATCAGCTTTTTTGCGCATAGTGGCGTCATTGTTGCCCAATCCAACACCATATGTTTCAGACATCAAAAAGTGTATGAATTTAGATTTTTTTAAATGTTAAAAAACAAACTTGTAAATTTTGGCGAGTGTTGGAAAAAGTTAACGCCTAAAGTTTTTTACAACAACATACCCATCTTGAAACTATCTATGCATTTTTTCTGATTTTCAGTTCTTTTCAATACCGGAACATCTTTTGTAAAGTATTCTTCTAATACTCCCCTTACGATTAGTTCTAAAAACATCAAACTATTCTAATTTTTTATTCTATATTTTTAATCTGTATCTAAAAATTCAGCATATCACTATTATGCAAATTCATTTCAACGATAACTGTCAACCAGTTGTGATGAGAAGAACGGGATTTATTTCACCCGTATGTTATTGTCTTCTCATCACTTCTATTCCAACTAAACTGAATCAACAACACTGAACTACTTTGTCAGATGGGTTGGAAAATTTCTTCTAATCTTATTCTGATCTAAAATTATGCTTCGATGTGTTAATTTTATTCATGAACATAAAAGACGAAGACTACACTTACCAGTGTAGGTTAGTAATAAAAAATAAATCAAAAAAATTATTGTGCTTCCATTCTAGCTAACCAATCGTTATCGTTGTCATCTCTAGGGGTTTCCGCTTTCACTTGCTGTGGTGGTTCTGGAAATGCTATTGTGACTTCAGATTCAGTTGGTGGCTCCGGCATAGGGTGTACTTGAGCTTCAATTGGTTCTGAGTATGCTGCGATAGGTTCTGTTGGTGCTTCTGGAAGTATTGTCTGAACTACTTTTTGTGGTTCATCTATCTCCAGATATGAAACGGCTGATTCTTGGATATTTGTTTCTGTTGTGGATGTTATCTCTTGCACTTCCAATTCTAAATCAGTAATTCTGCTCTTTACATTTGAAATTTCAGATTGCTCATGTGTTATATGCTCAATTACCTCAGTTGTGCATGATTTCACAGTTTCAAATGTTGCATCAGAGATTTCATTACTCTTGAATTGTACTTTTGCATCAAACGATAACATTTTTGCAGACTTCATTTGCTCATCTAACTCAATCAATCTTACCTCAAGTTTAGCTTTGATCTGATATTCCATTTCATCTAAGGATACAAGTTTTGACTTGTATTTTTCATGAATGATTTCAGCGTCTGCTTTCATATCATCATTTTCTGAAACAATATCCATCAATGCTGCTAGACGACGTAGAGTGAGTTGTTTTTCACGAATGAGTCTTTGAGAGTCGAGTCTCCATTTAGGAATGAAGATTACAGTTTCACCTTGGACTACAAGTTGCTCATATTGGATTTGCTGTAATCCTTGAGAACCGCAATCAATACCAACGGATTGAATACTACCGTCAATTTCAGTGAGTGTTCCTACGACTTTACCCATGAATGTTCCGTACATGTCTTTGACGTGTTTACCGATTATTTCGATATCGTCGTTTGTCATGGTAGTTACTAATGAGATTTGTATAACCGACAAAGTGTAAGAAATTTTGTTAGTTTTAGTAAGATTAAATTCACTAATTTCAAATATTGGGCTCAATAGAAATTTTAAAATTTAGATGTTTTTCAATAAAAACATGATTCAAAAAGAAGACCTTGATAAAATTCTTAATTTTGTTGCAAGTAGATGGGATGCAGCTGTAAAAGAGCCAGATAACAAAGCGATGGAAGGATTACCAAATGATTTTTGGATGAATTCAATTGGTGGAAAAACAGCTAAGGGCGGATTTTGGGTCACAACAATAATGTATACAGAAAACGAAGCTGATGCTGCAGGATTTAAAGAAGTATTGTTAAGATGGCAAGCTAAAGGGAATGATAAAAATAAAGAAAAAGGTCCCGATCTAATTCAGATTGGAAAAAAGAAATAGAGTATTATAATTGTGAAATTATTTATCCATATTGTCAGAATTCTCAAGTAAAGAAAAAATAACTTTATCAGATCATTTTTCAAATACAGAAGACAGTGTATTTGCAATTATTACACCACGTCAAGTTGATCGTGGAGCATTGATGTCAAGATATAGTAGAACAAACAAAAGTATGAGAAGAATATTTCTCGACGAATTTTTAAAAAATAAAAATAGAGGAGAGGAATTTTACGACAGAGTCTTACTAGAATATGGAGACGATTCTGTTGCAGAATTAGGTGAAGCACAAATTGCAATAGAAGGGCTATCAAATATTGCAGTAAAAAAAATTGAAGATAGAAGAATTGGACTATCATACTTGGAAAAATCTTCAAGGTACGTCACATGGAATAAAAAAGAAAATGGCAAATACAGATTCTATAGAGATGAAAAAATTATGAATTCAAAATTTGCAAATATGTATGAGGATAGTTGTAATCTTTCTTTTGATATTTATTCTAAAAATATTGAACCAATGGTAAATTACATTAGAGAAAAATATCCAATTGAAAAATATAGTTTCAAAGATTCAACAGATGGAAAAGAAAAATTATTTGATAAATTA
>JABHXI010000168.1 GCA_018657375.1 Candidatus Nitrosopumilus sp.
AGATTATTTTAAAAATTTCTTCCTTCAAAAGTTTATTTTATAACCATAATTACAAACTACAATGAGTAATATTTTGTCAAAAGGACTATCAAGTCTAAAGTATGTTTATCTGATTGTATTTTTTGCATTACTTTCTGGTTTTTTCCATCCATTGATTACAGGTCAAAGTTTTGATGTGGTAATTTATGGTATTTTTATTTTATCTGTAGGTCTTGCTGGTTGTATTTTATTATACAAAACTACTACATCTGAAAACAAAAAAGGAGTATTTTTCCTATCTGGATTTAGTTTAATAATAATTTCATTGTATTTTATTTTTGAGATGACTGGAAGGGTCTAAACATCAAAGTATAGATAAAATTCGTGTGGATGTGGTCTGATTGAAATTTCTCTTTGATCTCTTCTTTCTAATTCAATAATTTTATCAATTACGTCATTAGTATAAATTGGATTTAAGAATTTTCTATCACTTTCTAATTCATCTAATGCCTCACCCAGACTTTTTGGCAAAACTCCAATTCCACGTTTAGCTCTATCCGATTTTGTCATTTTAAATATGTCATCACGTACTTGTTCACCTGGATCCATTTTCTTTTTAATTCCGTCCATTCCAGCTGCTGTTACTGCTGCAAATACAAGATATGGGTTTGATGAAGGGTCTGGTGCTCTAAATTCTAATCTTTTTAATTTAGAGTGCTGTTTTCCTTTCAAATGTTTAGGAACTCTTACAATAGCTGAACGATTTCCTGCGCTCCATGCAATGTATGCTGGTGCTTCGTATCCTGGAACTAGTCTATGGTATGAATTGGTAGTAGGATTACAAATTGCAGACAATGCTTTTGCGTGATTAATAATTCCACCACAGAAATATCTGCCAACTTGACTTAACTCAATTTCATCATCAGGATCATAAAATGCATTTTCCTTTCCTTTCCATAAACTAACATTAACGTGCATTCCAGAACCTGCATCCATTGCAATTGGTTTTGGCATACATGTTGCAACTTTTCCATATTTCTGTGCAACATTTTTGATTACATATTTGTAAGACTGTGCAGCATCTGCAGCATTTGTCATATGATCATACATGATATCAATTTCACATTGTCCTGCTGTTGCAACTTCGTGGTGATGGTTGTCACATAAAATTCCAAAATTACTACTTAAAATATTTACACACTCATTTCTGTATGGCGTTAGAGTATCTGCAGGCGGTGAAGGATAATATCCTTCTTGTAATCCCATTGGATATCCGTCTCCGGTTTGACTCCATGGTGCTTCTGCTGATTCAATAGAATATGATTGTCCTTTGTATGGTGTTAAAACATCCCAATGAACCTTATCAAAGACAAAAAATTCTACCTCTGGTCCCCAGGTACTAAAATCAAATCCTTGAGTTTTAATATATTCTTCAGCTTTTTGAGAAATTCCTCTAGGATCTCGAGATAATCTTCCTCTGTCTTCACCCCAATGCACATCACAAAGAAGTCTAGCCGTTTTATTTTCAGTCATCCAAGGAATAATTGCAAATGTATTTGGATCTGGTTTTAACAACAAATCAGAATCTTCAATTGATGTAAAACCTATGATTGATGAACCATCCAATTTTGGTAATCCGTTTTTCATTTGTTCAGGCGTAAAAGTACTTGCTGAAATTGTAGTATGATGAAAATGACCTGTAAGTCCTGTAAATTGTAAATCGATAAATTGAATACCCTCATGTTGAATTCTTGAGAAAACTTCATCAACTGAATAGGTTGTTTGAACTGCTTTTCCGTGGCTAACTTTGTATGGCAATTTTTATACTTCAATCAAACACAAATACAACCAGCATTTAAGGATTAGCTAGAACATGTCTGAATCAAATCAAATTGATATGAATTCATTACATCATACGGTTTTACTCGAAACTGAAAATGATTCTTTGTTAGAAATTAAACCAAACTTTTATCGAAACTTATCTGATTTTATTGGAGATTTAAGAAAACAAGAATTTGATGGCGTAGAAAATAAAATTAAAGACACTATGATAGAAATGGCAACTGAATTGACATCATTATTGATACATATCAGATTAGAAAAAATTTCTAATTCTGACAATTTTGACATTAGTCACCTTCTTGATGAAGAAAAATTCATTTTAGATTCACATGAAGAACAAAATGAAAGAATAGAGATGATTCTATCTGCAACAATTAGCGGAAAATCAAAATTTCTTGAATCATTAGCGGAAAATCATAAAATAAAGAAAGTAGTAATTAGATTTCTTGGCGATGTTGATGAAATTATAGGTGCTGATCTTGAAAGATACGGTCCGTTTAAGGTTGAAGATATAGCTACAATTCCCTATGAAAATGCTCAGGCTTTAATTGCTAAAAAAATTGCAATTAAAGTTAGATGGGAAGATTAGGTAGAAATTATACCCATTATCAATACAAGTTATGTCTCATACTGGAGTAGAAGTTTTTGATTATCTTTTATATACAATTTATCCAGTAATTGGAATTTTTATCGTTGAAATGATTAGTAGATTAATCAAATCTCCAAAATGGATTAAACTTTGGACTCAGGCAGTTGTATCTGCATCTTTTGGTATTTACTATTGGTTCATCTTACCTGCACCACAAAATTTTCCATTGACTGCAATGGTCATGTTTGCATTAGCAATTGCTTTAGTTTATCAGGGAAGACGTGCAAAAATTTCTCCTGAAAAAAGTCCTTATTGATTTTAAGATTTCCCAAAAATTCGTTTAAATATATTTCCTTTAGTTTTACTTCCATCACGAATTACTTTTCTCTCCCCAAATCTTTCTGATCTAATTTGGCGTAATTTTACACATCTATGTTCTTCTGGAAGTCTATGTTCTGCACAAAATGGATCCTTGCAATAACTACAATGAAACGGCATCTCTGTTATATCTCCACAATAAGCACAATTTTCAGATATCATAAGATGGAATAGGTTTTTTCTTTTAAAAAAGTTGTGAGATTATTTTCAAATTATACTATTTTTCTAAACATTTTTA
>JABHXI010000169.1 GCA_018657375.1 Candidatus Nitrosopumilus sp.
AGCAAAATGTAGAAAAAATGCATTGGTTCTAAAACGTGATCCAAGAAAATTAAAATGGACTAAGAAATTCGTCAAAGGCGGAATTCGAAAGAATTAGAATTGTCTGAACAATCATTATTTATTGTAAAACCTGACGCTGTATCTAGAAATTTAGTTGGAGAAGTTGTATCTAGATTTGAAAGAAAAGGATTCAAACTTTTAAAATTAAAGATGTTTACCTTTACTCAAGCACAAGCAGAGAATTTCTATGGCGTTCATAAAGATAAACCATTCTTCGGCGAACTAACATCATTTATCACTTCTGGACCAGTTGTAGCAGCTATTATTGAAGGTAATAATGCAATTGCTACTACAAGAATTATGATTGGTGCTACAAAATCTTTTGAAGCAGATCCTGGTTCAATTAGAGGCGACTTTGGATTGGGATTTAGTGAAAATATCATACATGCGTCAGATTCTCAAGAAAGTTTTGATCATGAATCGAGGGTAGCATTTGAGTGATTTGATTTGCAAATTCGTCAACCTATAGTTGCGGTTCTTGGACACGTAGATTCTGGAAAAACATCTCTGCTAGATAGAATACGTGGTACCGGTGTACAAGGTAGAGAGGCAGGTGGAATTACTCAACATATTGGGGCTAGCTTTCTTCCATCTGATACAATTAAAGAAATGTGTGGCCCGCTATACAAAAACTTAGAAAAATCTGAACATAAAGTTCCTGGAATATTGGTCATTGACACTCCTGGACACGAAGTGTTCACTAACCTTCGTTCTCGAGGTGGTTCAGCTGCTGATATTGCAATATTGGTAGTTGACGTTAATCGTGGATTTCAACCACAAACAAATGAAAGTTTAAAAATTTTACAAAGTAGGAAAGTTCCATTTCTTGTCGCGTTAAACAAATGTGATCAAATTTCTGGATGGAGAAAATCTGAAACTAAATTTATTTCACAGGCAATTAAAGAACAAGATGCATCTATACAAGCTGATTTAGATCAAAAACTCTATGATGTTGTAGGAACATTATCTATTTTAGGATACAAGTCTGAAGCATTTTACCGTATTGAGGATTTTAAATCTGAAATTGCTATAGTTCCTATCTCTGCACGTTCAGGTGTTGGAATTCCTGAATTGCTTAGTGTATTGGTCGGATTAACTCAGCAGTATTTACAACAAAGATTGAATCAAAATGAAAAAGAACCTCGTGGAATTGTACTTGAAGTAAAAGACGAAGTTGGATTGGGACAAACTGCAAATGTAATTCTAATTGATGGCACTATCAAAAAAGAAAATAGTATAGTTGTTGCAAAACGTGATGGTGTTATAGTTACAAAACCCAAAGCATTACTTTTACCAAAACCTCTTGATGAAATGCGTGATCCTCGAGATAAATTCAAACCTGTTGATCAAGTTGATGCAGCAGCAGGCCTAAAAATCGCATCACCTGATCTTGAGGGTGTTCTTCCTGGAAGTACTCTTTATGTAGCACAAAATACTGAAGATGTTGAAAAATTTACTAAACTTATTGAATCTGAAATGCAGTCTATGTTCATTGATACTGAGACTAATGGTATTATTTTAAAATGTGATACTATTGGCTCACTTGAAGCCATAGTTGAGATGTTAAAACGTTCTCAAGTTCCAGTAGCAAAAGCTGACATTGGACCTGTAAATAGGAGAGATGTAATTGAAGCCAAAGCCATCAAAGAAAAAGATAGGCATCTTGGAATTATTTTGGCATTTAATGTTAAGGTGTTACCTGATGCAAAAGAAGAATCTGAAACTAGTCATATCAAACTATTTGAAGATAAAGTAATTTACAGTTTAATTGATAAGTATAATGCTTGGGTTGAGGATGACTCTGCAAATGAAGAAGATGCAATGTTTGCAGAACTAACACCAATTTCAAAATTCACATTTATGAAAGGAATGGTATTTCGTAATAACGACCCCGCAGTTTTTGGTGTACGTATTGATATTGGTAATTTAAAACATAAAATTCCATTTATGAATATGTCTGGACGAAAAGTAGGAAACATACATCAGCTTCAATTAGATAAAAAAACGGTATCTTCTGCAAAAGCAGGTGATGAGGTTGCATGTTCTGTTAAAGATGTTACAATAGGTAGACAAATTTTTGAAGAAGATGTGTACTATACATTCCCTCCATCACCTGATGCAAAAAAAATACTTAACAAATTTTTACACAAACTAAGTAGTGAAGAACAAGAAGTTTTTAACGAAATTGTTAGAATTCAGCGTGAAATAGAACCTATGTACGGCTACTAGTTTGAATGTTTTTTACAAATCATATGAATTCCAGGAGCTCCAACCGCGCCCATCATTTTATCTATGATTTTACCTGCTTTGAACATGATAAATGTTGGAATTGATTGAACTGCAAATTTTGTTGATATGTTTTGATTTTGATCAACATTAACTCTTGCAAATTTCACATTTGGATATTGTTTTTCAAGACTTTCAAATATCGGATGCATTGATTTACAAGGACCGCACCATTCTGCCCAAAAATCAACCAAAGTTAGATTTTCAGATGAAATAGTTTGTTCAAAATTAGAGTCGTTTAAATCAATAATTCCAGGTTCAACTTTAGGTTGTGGTTTTTGATTAATCATGGCCTCTAGTTTTTTTTGCATAATTTTTGCAATTTCTGGATCTTCAGACAATACGCATCAAAATATTATTCTATTAAAAAATCTATATCAGAAAATTACTCATCAATTGATTTAATTGGAATTGCTTCAAATCTTCTTGATTTACAAATTGGACATTGATCAATGTATTTTGTAAAACTTACAGATGTATATGCAATTCCACAATCTCCACAAATTCGAAGATTTCTAGATAGTTTTCCCATATTACTGATGAAAATGTATTCTGATTAAAAGTTAACTTCTATTTTATTACCA
>JABHXI010000028.1 GCA_018657375.1 Candidatus Nitrosopumilus sp.
GATATATCGACAGTATTTTCTTAAATTTCTTGTGTAAGTTCAACTAGGTTTATATGAAATATCCAAAAGATTTTGGATACATGTCACTTATTCAGACAGTTTCAGATGTCAATAATGCTTTCTTATCAAGAAGAGAACTAACCTGTGATTTTGCAGGATTAGGAGGTAAACTCAAAACCATGGAAGCAGTAGATATGGTCACAAAGGAATTCAAATTAGATGGAAAAGTTGTAATTTCAATGAGACTAAAAACACATGTTGGAATGTCAAAAGTAACAGGGACTTTCTATGTTTATGATGATGAAGGATTAGCAAAAAAACACGTCAATCCGACTATTTTTTCAAGACTAGAAAAAACTAAAGCAAAAATAGCTGAGGTAGAAAAAGCAGAAGCAGAGAAAGCTGCAGCAGAAGCACCAGCAGAAGCACCAGCAGAAGCACCAGCAGAAGCACCAGCAGCAGAGGAGAAAACAGAATAATGCCTGTAGAAAAAAAAGGCAGCAAGGGTTCTAGTCCAAAAGTATACCAATATTTTAAAATCGATGGAGATAAAACAACAAAACTTAAGAAAAACTGTTCAAGATGCGGTAAAGGAGTAGCTATGTCAGAACATAAAGATAGAAACACCTGTGGAAAATGCGGATTAACAGAATTTAAACAGTAATAAAAATTTCAAATAACTAAAATTTAATATAATTTTTTCTTGTTAATTTTTGAGCTCTTTTCTTCTAACTGCTCAATTTTTGAAATAAATTTAGAGTCAAGTTTTATTTTAGACAAAGATTCAACAGACAATTTTACATTGTTAGAATCTAAAGAGACGTTGGATTTAGGCAAATCTCTATCAGCCCAAAATTTTATTGTTTTATCTTCAAGTTTGTAATCACGAAATCCAGAAGGAAATTTTTTTGTAATATGATCCAATAGCACTCGGTCTTTGAACACAGCTTTTGGTTCAAATAATCTTGTTTCGTCACTATAGACGTTTTCAAACAGATTTCCAGATATTTCATCAGAAATTAACTCCATTTTAGAAATTTTTCTTACTAATTCTAAAAAATGTAAAAATTCATGAGCCAAAATAGCATGAATTGTACCCTTTAATCCATAAGCGATTAAGGGTGCAGTGATTTGAATTACCACTTGGAATTTTTCTTCAAACATAACAGGGATTGTTCTGGCAAACAATATCCCATACTCATATGAATTGGAATTTGAGGAAGAAAGTACAAGCGAAGGTTCAACGTAAGCAACAGGATATTGGATTCCAGACGCTTTTTCAATTCTATTAATTCCGGCAACGACAAGGGGGAAACGCTTTAGTGTTAAATCATAGACATCGTCAGGAATCAGACCCTTAGAATGTGCATCTCTAAAACGTACTAAAGGATCCAACACTAGAACTATGTAATTTTAATGTAAAAATGTTGATTTATGAAGATCTAGGCTTTCCGCGTTTTGCATGTTTGACTTTACGTCTATTTTCTCTTTGATCAGCGTGTCTTTGATGTTTACCGGTTTTTCTCATTGGCATGTAAAATTAGAAAATTTCGGGGTAGTTAATTGTTATGATCAAACCAGAATGTCATGAAAATCAAATTCTTCACACGTGCATTTACATCTAAGAATCTCAGAGACATTAGGAGAAACACCACCACCCTCGATCAATCGCCGTATGGGCAATCCACCTTCAACTTTCATAAATAGAGAAAAAGTATGAAGAGAGTGTTTTTTGTAACTTAGAGAGAAAATTTGCTTTTCAAAACGTTTTCCAGACGTCTCACAAACCAAGACAGGGGAATCGCAGATATTTTTTAACGTTTTTAGATATTGTGAGTCAATAGTACTCCTAGAAGAAATTTTAATCTCAATAGAAGAACTGAACAGAATAGGTTTTTGAGGAAATTTATCAATAATTTTTAAATTTTTAAGTTTAATAGAATCAAGATCAATCGAAGTTAATTTTGATGTTCGTTTATTGGGATGGTTGAGTTTAACAAAAAATGGCCTACCAGTACCTAGAACAAGACTAGATTTATCCTCACCGCCAATCCAAGTAAATTTTGTAGTAGTGCCACCAAATTTTTTAAAAAGATATTGTGAAATCATCCCCTCAATGCTAGTAAATTCAGAAATACCGTGAAGTAGACAAGTTCTGCACCCATCACCATTACAGTTTGTGCAAGACTTTTGTTTTTGAGTAATTCCACGTACGGTCTTCACATATCTTCCAGAGAAAGTGATGGATTTAGAATGTAAAAGACAAGATTCATTTTTAAAATTTATTAAAAAATGAATTTCAGGATCTAAAAAATCTAAAACTTTTTTTGTTTTTTTAGAAAAAGACTTGCATAATTCTTTTGTAATATCAGTTTTGACACTATCAGTTCCTGCTAGCTTGTATTTGGATCTAATGTAATCATCCCTATCAATAATTGAAGGTTTAACAGTAATCCCGATACCAAATGTACGATAAGAGTAGTCAGACGTATAATCAATCATCATTTTTAAAAAATAATCTAAATTATCAAACAGATTCTTACAAATGAAACATTTTTCAGAAGATTCAAAATTTTTCTTTAATTTTTGACCAAGAAGTTTATTTGAAGAAAGATGCAACTGTTTAGAAAACAACCTGCCTAAACAATGACAGCACAATTCATGATTTTTTAAAATATCATTTGCTATAGGAATAATTTTTTGATATTCAGACATTTTTTTAAAAATTTAGACTTGGCGAATTATCCTAATCCCATTTTTCTAAGAGTACCTTGCATTTGGCGACCTTTTGAGGCCTTCATTAAATTCTTAGAATTTTTATAATTTTTGACTAATTCTTTAACTTCACTCTCAGGCCACCCAGAACCACGTGCAATTCGTTTAATTCTAGAGGAATTAAGTAAATCAGGATCTGCCTTTTCATCTTTATTCATACTTTGAATTATGTACCTCCATTTTGAAACTCTACCCTCCATTTGATCAACTTGATCTTCTTTAACCATACCAGACATTCCAGGCATACTGTCAAGAAGTCCTTTCAAAGAACCAACTTTAGTAACTTCCTCCAATTGATAAAAGAAATCATCCATGTTCATTTTTCCACTTGAAATTCGTTTCATTCTAACATCATCACCTTCATTCTCCAATCTTTTTGCTAAATCCAATACAGCTTGAATATCACCCATTCCAAGTAATCTACCAACAAACCTAGTTGGAGAAAATTTTTCTAGGTCGTCAATTCTTTCGCCAGTACCAATGTACATTATTTGTGCACCAGTTGCAGCAGATGCTGCAAGTGCGCCACCACCCTTTGCAGAACTATCTAGTTTTGAAACAATTATTCCACCAACTGGAATAATTTTATGAAATGCTTCAGCTTGAGCGAAACATTGCTGTCCAATAGTACCATCAATTACAAGTAAACACAAATCAGGATCTGCAACCTTGTTAATTCTATCCATCTCTTCAAGCAAATCATGTTCTTCTTTATGACGACCAGCAGTGTCAATTATAATTACATCAAGAGATTGACTTTCAAAATGCTTTAAACCATTTTTTACGATATTTGGAGAATCCTTATTATTTTCTTCACCATAAACTTCAACACCAGATTTTTCACACATCATTTTTAGTTGGATTAAAGCACCAGGTCGATAAGTATCAGCACCTACAACACCAACTTTCTGCCCTTGACCAGTCAAAAATTTAGCAAGTTTTGATGCCACAGTAGTTTTACCACTTCCTTGAATTCCCAATAAAATTATTTTGTTTTGTTTTCCAGGTATAAAATTAAAATCAGATTCATTACCAAGTAATTTTGAGAGTTCATCA
>JABHXI010000029.1 GCA_018657375.1 Candidatus Nitrosopumilus sp.
CTCTCTAGAAGTTATCCCTACAGCTTCAGGATTACCAACACCAGGAGCATATGCAGGATCCAGCACATCAAGATCAAAACTAGAGTAGATGGTATCAAAAGTGGAAACATAGTCTTTGAGTAATTGAGGTCCCTTGCTATCCCTAATTTCCCTATCAGAAATTGTTTTAATTTTATTTTCTGTAAGAAACTCTAATTCTTCTTTAACAAATGCGCGTGCACCGACATGTAAAATATTTTCTGCGCCGCGCTCTTCAACAATTCTTCTCAAGTAAGATGCATGGCTTAGTTTAATGTCTGCAAATTCGTCGCGTAAATCATAGTGTGCATCAAAAACAACATACCCAGTTTCTTTTGGAAAACTGGTGTACGTTCCATATGTAATTGAATGCTCACCGCCTAAAATGAAAAGTTGGCGTTGTTTAGCAACGAGTTCAGGGGTAATTTTTTTCAACATGTCAATCATTTCGGACGCAACAACGGTATGACGAGTGTTTCCTAAATCTTCAATGCTTACAGATTCTAAATCAATTCCAAGTTCGGGATGAAAAATTTCAATGTTGTTAAAGGAGTCTCTAATTGCGTCAGCGCCAAATCTGCAACCAGGTTTGTATGAATGAGTGGAATCAAAAGGTACGCCAAAAATAGTGGCTGCAGGCTCACCGTCTTCATCAGATCCGGTAATTAGCGGATTGTTGTTCATGTATAAATCAAGAAAACTCATAATAGAATTACACCATTAGATTTGGACGTTTTGAGATGTACTTTGGAAAATTCAAACCAGTGAACGGTTTATCTTTTGTCTGTTCTTGGATTTCATTTAGAAAATCATCAAAAGATAACTCTCTAACATCGCCGGTTTTTCTGTCTCGAATACTGAGATTTTCAGAATTTGCCTCTTTTTCACCAATTACAAGTATGTATCGAATCCATTCTTTTTCTGCTTCACGAATTCTTTTCCCAATACTTTCATTTCGATCATCAATGTCTACACGAACTGAATTAGCAGAAATTCTATCAGTTAATTTTTCACAAAAATTATTGAATTCTTCTTTTAATGGAATAATTCTAACTTGTGTTGGGGATAACCACAGTGGGAATTGAGGTTTACGTCCTTCGTGTGAATCAGTTGAAGCTTTTTCTAACAAGGCGTAGATAATTCGTTCAATTGCACCGCTAGGAGAATTGTGTAAAATTATCGGATGTTTCTTTTCGTTATTTTCGTCTACAAATTCAATTCCATATCTATCTCCATTTTCAACATCGATCTGATCAGTTGAAAGTGCAGATGCCTTTCCAAGGTTATCAATGAAATTAAATTCCCACTTTAAGACAAAATAAAAGAATTTTTCGGTCCACATTTCAACCAAGACAGGTTTTCCATTCTTTTTCACCAATTCTTCAATGGAAGATTTATGATCATTATAGAAATCCTCAGTAAACCTAATTGCCATGTCATAGTCAGATTTATCAATTCCAAGATTACTCAGAACGCTTTGAGACAAATCAAACCTAACTTTAATCTCATCAATTGCCTGATTCATGTTAGCACAAAACGCATGACAGTCAGGCATAGTGAATGCTCTAAGTCTTCTCAACCCAACAAGTTCGCCAGATTGTTCACGTCTAAAGCTGTATCTAGTAAGTTCATAGAGCTTGTAAGGTAGATTCTTGAAAGACATTTGAAAGTGATTCGCCATTAGGAATTGTCCAAAACATGCAGCAAATCTTAAAAATAATTTTTTTCCGTCAGAGTCAATATTGTACTGTCTGGCAGGGAAACGATTGAAATAGCTAACCATGCTGGGATGTTCAGAATCATACATGATTGGAGTTTCAACTTCATAGCCGCCATATTCTTTGACTCTGTCAGTGACGTATCTCTCAATTAGGGATTTGATCAAACGACCGTTTGGGAAAAATCTCATGTTGCCAGAATCAGAGGCTGGTTCATAATCAGCAATTCCCATTTTTTTCATTAGTGCGACATGTGGCGGAGGTTGATCAACCTGACGCTGTTTTGCCACTTCATACTTTGCTAAAATTTCTAATTTTGGATATTTTGCAAAATTAAAATCGGCAATGTTAGAAAGCGTTCCATCAGGAGACATGATTTTCCAAATTGAACGGATTTTAGACTCTCCTTCTAGTGCATCAGATGTTAATTCTGAGTCAGCTGTAGTTTTTTTGGTATCTTTTGTTACAACTTTTGAACTTTCAGCTAACGGGTGACCTTTAACTTGTAATTTGTAAGATTTTGTCCAGCCAAATGGCGAATGTGAAACTTCCAATTCAGACGAGCTGGATTCCATTTCTTTCAACAGTGCAATTGCGACAGAAGGTTTTGCCAGATTGGAACTAAGATGAGCATAAGGATATAGTAATAATTTTTTGCAACCAATTTTTTCCATGGAATTTTTTATTTGAGATATTGCGTCCTGAGCTACACTGGAATCATCGCCGTCCTCAATAGCTACAAAAACGACAACTAATTCTTCTAATTTTTGAGTTTGAGGATTGTCAATATCTTCTGCACTTCTAATCTCCTTTTTTGTAGGGGTGTATTCTATACTATCACAGTGCAGTTGTAGAATTCTCATGACTGAGATCCAACAGTGTTAGTTTAAAATCCTTAGTATTGACTCAAAATTTAACATCACGTATGACTAAATCAAACAAATTGAAAATTCTTCACCCCTCGCCAAATATACCAAGTCCCAATTGTCCTGTAAGGAATCCAATTATTTGTGATTGTGAGTAATTCATCAGTAGAGGGGTTTTCTAAATTATATAATTTTTTGATGCCGTTAATCAGTCCCAAATCGCCTAAAGGGAATACGTCCATCCTGCCCAATGCAAATATCAAATACATTTCTGCAGTCCACCTCCCTATTCCGCGAACTTTTGTTAACTCAGAGATGATATTTTCGTTAGACATTTTTTTAAAAATTTGTAAATCCAATTTTTTGTCTACAATCATCTGAGATAGATCAAAAATGTATTCTGCTTTCATTCTGGACAGTCCGATAGATTTTATTTCATGTTTAGACAATTTAATAACGTCAGAAGGGGCCGGGTATTTTTTTCCAAATAAATTTTTAAATTTTAGGGATACGGACTTTCCAGCAGCGTCAGATATTTGTTGAGTGATAATTGCTTCAACTAGGGCTTCAAAAGGATTAGAAATAATTTTAATATCACATTCGCCGACAGACGAAATAATTTTTTTTAATTTTTTGTCTTTATTTAATACAAATAATGCCGCGTTATGCACAAATTAATTAAGCACTGATCATATTTGAGGCATTATCAAAACCAAATTAATTACAAATTTTCTCACGAAGGCAAATAACAGATCTGAGAATTAATGCAGATATGCCCAAATTACCAATCAGAAATGACGATGCTCTTGAAAGAGAATCAGCGCCACGAAAGCCTTCATCGTAAATCATTTCAACTGAACCTTTGTCGGTTTCAACAAAGGATGTGATCAAGGAGTAGACACCGAGTTTTTCATCGGCTTGCTCGTTGTACAGACGTAACTCTACTTTAGATATCTTGAATTCGTCTTGAATAAAGCCACCAGCAGATAATAAAATATTTACAGAGTCAGGGCGTTTCTTGATTCTGTCAGGGTTGTGCATGTCAACAATATCCATATTATGACACAGATTTTTTCCTAGATAAGTAATATTTGATTAAAACTAATTGAATGCGTCAAAAATAATAATTACACAAGTATTATTTACAGTAAAAAAAACAAAGTAAAAATGGATCCGCATCAATTTCATGGCAAGGACATACCGCACATAAAATTAGATCCAAAAATGACCATAGAGGATTTGGTGGAGGTGTTTGCAAGTACAGGGTTTAATGGAAGGCAACTTGGGGAAGCTGCAAAATTATATGCTAAAATGATTGAAGAGGATGCAACAATTTGTCTTACCGTGTCAGGTGCCATGACACCAGTTGGATTTGGAGGAATTATCAAAACGTTGATTGAAAGAGGATTTGTGGATTGGATTGTAACAACAGGGGCAAATGTGTATCACGAAGATCATTTTGCATCAGGGTTACCAGTAAAGCAAGGCAGTTTTGATGTAGATGACATGAAATTATTTGAAAAGGAAATTGTAAGAATCAGAGACGTCTACATAAAATTTGAAGAAACGCTAGAAGCAGAGGATCAAATAATTCAAAAAATGTTTGCAAATGATTTTCAAGACAAATCATTCACGACCGCAGAATTTTGTAATTTGCTAGGTAAAAGAAGTAAAGCGACTTCCAAACATCCAGAAAAAAGTTTTGTAGTGTCAGCATATGAGTACGATGTTCCAATATACATCTCCACAATAAAAGATTCATCGTTAGCGTTAAACCTAGCAGTTCACAGATTAGAAAATAAAAAATATGATTTAGATTTTGTTAGAGAAATAATAGAGCAAGCAGCAATAGTATATGATTCAAAAAAGTCAGCAATTTTAGAACTAGGCGGAGGCGTTCCAAAAAATACAGCTCAGCAAACAGGCCCATTGTTGGATCAAATTTTAAGAAGAAATGACGGAGGTCAAAATTACATCGTACAGATTACAGACGCACGTCCAGATACAGGAGGGTTGTCAGGTGCAACATTACAAGAGGGAAAAAGTTGGGGTAAAATTCAAGATTCACATGAAGGAATAGTTACAGTTTATGCAGATGCAACAATTGCATTTCCAATTTTAGCACTCTATGTTCTAAGTAATCAAAAATCAAGAAAACCAAAAAGACTTTACAAAAGAATAGATGAAATGTATGGTAAATTAAGTGACGATTATTTTAAAAACCCGTCTACAGTCAAATAATAATTAAAACTTGGAAAATCTAGCACGCTCGAGATCTCGATCATCCTTAGATTCTTTTTTCCACTCTTTGTAGTGCTCTTTACAAAGAATTGTTTTCTTGCCTTTAGAATTAACTCGTAAACCTGCATTTTCTACCTTAGTTGTGTTAAGTGAACGTGCACCATCCTGATCACAGCCATCGACATTACATTGTGCACCCTTTGAAACAATACCCATGTCATACATTGATCAAGATGCTATTTATACTTGAAAGACCGCAAATCACTTTCACATCATTCTAAAAAAGAATTAAAAAAAGGTAAAAATAATTTGTCGTAAAATCTAGGATTAAAATGGTAAAAAAGATGTCAACAGTAACCCAAAGTTAGCAGATTAATCGTTTATAATAGGAATATTTTTTTCTAGTTTTATGGCTGGAGCAAATAAATCTACTAGTACAAATAAACAAAATCCAGCTAGGGATTCAAAGAAAGGTAAAAAAGATAAAGGTGAAAGTACAGGTGTACGAAAAGCCGAAATTACAGTTACACTTAATGAACAACAAGCAATGAAAGTAATTCAAAATTCCAAAGTTGTAACAGTTCAGGATCTTGCAAGACAAACAGGAGTCAAAATATCTGCTGCAAATGCATTCTTAAAACAAGCAACAGTTAAAGGCACAGTAAAGAAAGTGGGCGGTTATTCAGGACATTATCTGTATCAAGTTATTTCTTCATAAAGAGACAAAACATCGCCAGATTTAACATTCTTTAGTTCAGCAACATCTCCGTGAAATTTTCCAATAAGGGCCATAGTTTTTGTAGATTGTACGTTACCAACAAAAAAACAAATGCTTCCAGTAGAGGGTAAAAATGCAATGTCACCAGTCTTAAACTCAGATCTTGCTTTTTCAATTCCAGCATCAACGTTAGTTTCAAAATAAACAATGCTTTTTCCCAATAAGTGAGAGTTACCTTCCAAAGGTAAGGATCTCATAATAACACCGACAGTCCTTGGAGATAAGTGTCGTTTTAGATCACAGTTTAATTTTACTCTTCCACCAACGTCTAAGATTAGTTGTTTTCGTGAAACTGAATTCATACCCAAGTTTAGTTTAAAAATGATTAGATTATATAACGTTTTAAGCGAATTTCGGTACTTGTCTAATCCTGAAGAATCAAAAATTACACCAGAAGTATCTGCCACGTCAGAAGAACCAGAATTATCCACACCGGTATCTGAAGTAATAGAAACAGATGTAGATCCAAATTTGGGATTAAACAAAGCATTAGATACCTATCGCAAATTAATTGAAAAAAATGTGGACAATGCATTAGAACCATTGACAGAAAAAGAACAGGCAAAACTTGAAAGTAGAATTACAGAAATACAAGAAAGAAAAATTATTGAAAAAATAGAAGAGCATGAAATTGTTGAAATTCCATGTGAAAAAGGCGAAATTACAATTGGTCCACCGACATTAACAAGATTTGAAAAAGCAAGAATTATGGGAGCAAGAGCATTACAATTATCACTAGGAGCACCGCCGTTTATTGAGATTCCAAAAAGTGCAAGAATTTCTCTAGATATTTCAATGGAAGAATTAGACAAAAGAGTAATCCCAATTACAATTAGAAGGGTATTACCTAACGGAGATTATCAAAACATTCCAATAGACTACTTTGAATAAAGAACCAATCGTCGACAAAACTTAAAAGAACAAAAAATTGTTTAATACTATACAATGCTCATGGAAGAGATTAATGAACAGGCAAATAAAATGCAAGACGTCATAAACATCGGAAATGATCCAGTGATGCTCACTGCAACAGAAGTATTAGCAAAACTAATGATTAAAAATGAAATTATTTTAAAGGCAAGAGGTCAATCGATTCCTAACGCAGTTGCAGTTGCAAACATAATCACAGGAACAATGGCTTCGGGTGTTTACAAAATTGAAAAAATCAAATTAGATACTGTTGCAGAAGCAGGCATTGGAAATATGACATCAACAGTTGAAATAATTATAAACAAAAACTAGTAAACGCTACCAGGACCTTTTAGAAGCATATTTTCACATTCTTTGCAAACTTGTTCATCGATGTCAGATTCCAAATTATGGTGTATCTCACAAATCAGTAAACTAGATTTAATGTAATTGCATAGCCCAATAAACTTAGAAAGGCTGGACGGGGTATAAGCTAAATCAGAAGATAGGTGATCACACAACTCGTCAATTAGTTGTGAAACTTGTTTTTCTTGTAACAGTTTTGCAATTAAAGATGGATCACCGCGAGTTCCACGAATATAATTACTAATTGCAGCCTGTGTCACCCCAAGCATTTTTGAAATTTCATCCTCACGAATATCATGCTCTTGCGCTAATTTTTTAGCCAAAATTGCCCTCAATGCAGGAATCAATGTTTTAGATTCAATCTCAGCAGGAAGTAGCATGATTTCTCAATGGCGCAGATATGAATTTAAAGTTTACAATAAGTAAATTAAAAATTAAATTCGTCATCAGGCATAGATATTTTAATTTCAAAATTAACAGATGGCATTGGAAGATATTTCTAAAAAAACATATGAGGTTTTAGAAGAAGCATGCAATTCGTGTGAATCTAATTTAATTTCACTGTCAGGAGGGCTAGATAGTTCCATCATAGCACATTTTCTTAAGGAAAAAAATCCAAAGAGTGTCGCAGTTGTTTCTGAAGACTTTGTTTCAACAGATCTAACGTATTGTCAAATGGTTTCAAAAGAAATGAAAATACCATTGTCAATATACAATGTACCCACATCGATCATACTAGACGCGATTGACAACACAGTCAAAATATTAAAAAATTTCAACGATATCGAAATTCGTAATAATGTTGTGATGTACTTATCAATGAAATGGGCAAAAGAACATAATGAAAAATCAATAATTACGGGCGATGGGGCAGACGAATTATTTGCAGGTTATAAATTTCTAATAAATAAACCAGAAAAAGAATTGGAAAAAGAAATAAAAAGACTGTGCTCAATAATGCACTTTCCAAGTCAAAAAATTGGAAAAGCGCTAGGAGTTAAGATAGAGTCACCGTTTCTAAATCAGAACGTAGCAGAATTGGCTAATCAAATTCCAATTAATCTAAAAGTAAAAGAAGAAAATGGGAAAAGATACGGAAAATGGGTTTTGCGTAAAACGTTTGAAAAACACATACCTCAGCAAATTGCATGGAGAGAAAAATCTCCGATGCAAGAAGGAGCTGGAACAGCAGGGTTAACGAATTTGTTTGAATCCATAATCAGCGAAGAATCATATGTTGAAAGAAAATTAACAGTTGAAAAAGAAGATGGCGTGGTAATTAGAAGTAGAGAATCAATGTATTACTATGAAGTTTTTAAGAAAATACACGGCTCCCCAGTAGATGACAATTCTCAAGAAACATGTCCGTATTGTAAACACGAAGTTAAAAATTCAAAATTCTGTAGAATGTGCGGAGCTTTTCCAATCTAAGAATTATTCTTATACTTGCCCGGTTTTTTAATGAAAATTTTACGACAGCCGTTACAACAGAAATAAAATGTTTTTCCATTATGATCATGAATTATTCCTAATTCTGCATCAAATTCAAGTCCACAAACAGGATCAACGGGCACAAATTTTTTTGTTCTTAAATTCTATTTATACATTAAGGAATAACAACAAACACAGATACTCAATGGGTCATACCGATAAATCTAATTTTAGTACCAACGAATAGTATCAAATTGTAAGTTGAGATGTAAAGATAAATTCAAGATAAGATATCGGACATCTTAAAAAAAAGTTATGCGAAATGACGTGGCGTAAAATGTTGCGAATTAAAATTACGATGTGAGTTTTTTGACCAAAGATAAAAAATCGTTAGAAGTAATTGGCAAAATATTCATAATTTCAAGATTTTCCAAAACATGCTCAGATGTTTTTTGACCTACTAAAGGGGCAAGAACTCCAGGAGATGAGCGAATAAACTGCAAAGCACGCAGCGAAGGTTTCAAGTCATTAAATTCAGGCATTATGCCAGGGGACAACAGCCTCCCTTGCATGAACGGGACACTTGTAAACACACCAATTCCTAACGTAACAGCAGATTCCAAGATAGATACAGATTTGTTTTGAACGACTTGGTTTTTTGCAAGTAAAGCTTGATCATAATTCATGTTGAACGGTAGTTGAATGAATTTAAATCCGTGATTGTCACCACCGATTTGTTTTGCCATTTCAACAACATCCTCAAGTGAAAGATGTTGAGGATTATCCTTTGCTACCCTGAAACACTCCCAAGTCGCCATGCCATAAAATTTAATTTTTCCCTCAGCACGTTTTTGCTCATACAATTCAAAAACAGATTTTAATTTTTCCAAGAATTCTTCTTTAGAAATATCTTTAATCTGTGCTTCAATTCCATTATGAAGATACATCAAATCAATGCACTCTAAATTCAAATTTTTTAAACTTCTATCTAACTGATCAGACAAATATGCAGGAGTCATACAATGATAACCAGAGTTGATGTCACCTTCCTTGACAATTCCAGGCTTTCCAAGTTCGCGTATAACGTACTGCATCAAATCCTCTTTGATGTCGCCGTCATTTGTCACATATCCATTTTTACTGCTAATGAATATCTGATCACGGTTGATTTTTTTTTCATCGATTAATTCAGATATCGCCTTGCCAACAGACCGTTCAGCTTTTTGTGAACGATAGTTAATTGCAGTATCAATGACATTAACACCAGACAAGATAGATTGTTTTACAGCACTTGTTACTAATTCATCAGTTTTATTATCAGGATCACCAAGATAGGTTCCAATTCCAACATTAGAAAGAAGAAGGTTTTCAAATTTGTTAAAATTAAGTGAATCTATGCCCGAATTTTGAAGAAATTTTTGAGTGCCGTCAGCGGTTGCGGAACCAGAAATCATGATAAGCCTAGAACAGCGGTAAATTTATGTCTGTTTGAAGAGAAAATAAGAAACTCAAAGCGAAAAGAACCCCCGTAATTCTGCTAAATTTTAAAGTAGAAGACATGAATGGAACTAGTTCATCAACAGCATCATAGTTTTTTCGTAAACCTAATCCAGATTTTATTATTAGCGGGAAGCTAAGTAAAGTGATTAAAGATAAAACAGGAAACAGGCTTGTAGAGACGCCAATTATAATTGCAACGTACGAGATTAGTGGAAAAATCCAGAATAGATTTATTGCTTTTTTCTTTCCAACCACAATGACCAAAGTTTTTCTGCCTTTGGATTTATCAGCATCGTGATCAGGAAAAGACGCAATAAATAAAACCAACGAAGACAATGTGCCAACTACAATCCCTGCAAGGATAGATTCAACATTTACTTCTCCAGATTGAATAAAAAATGTGCCAATCACAATCATCGAACCTTTTACAGCTACAAAGAACTCCCCTAAACCGGAATCAACAATCTTAGTTGAATAAAAATAGATAGACAGTATTGCAAATCCCAAAATTATTGCAATTAAAATTCCATGCGTCATAACAAAATAACTTCCAATCAGAGAGCCAATTATTAAAAATGCAACACCAGCACGATAAACAGAAGAAGGTTTCAGCAACCCCTCAGGTAAAACTCCGGTCCCTCCACTCATTTTTGTTCGAGTTGTTTTAGTGTCAATACCCCGTTTAAAGTCCCAATAATCATTTAGCAAATCAACACTGGCATGAAGCGCCATCACCCCAGCAAAAGTCAAAACTAGATCAAGGATGTCAACAGAGCCATTTTGAGACCAATGCAAAGCCAAGCCTACAGAAACGGCAATAATAGATGCCAGAAGGAATCGAACTCGAATAACACGTAGCCATACGGAAATCATCAGGGATAATTTTATTTCATAATATAATATTCATAAGTTTGGATTTTATACGATATTTTATATGAAAATGAATTAAATTTTATTCGTGATATTTGGAAAAATTGAAGAAAATGATATAGTGATAAAATTTGATGTCAAAATTCAATGCGTTAATTGTAAAAAACAAGTTCCAGGAGGAATGAAGTCAAGTGAAAGTTATTTCAATACGGATGAATTTAACAAAGAGTTAAAAAAATTTCAAAAAACGTATCTTTGTGGTGTTTGCAGAGATAAAAAAAGAGTTAATAATTAAATTAAAGATTCGTCGTTAACTTCAATAGGCTTTCTTCCAATAAAGCCAGAATCTTTTTCATGCCAAAATTTAATTTCAGTCTCGCCATGTTTCCAACAAAGACAGACCTCATCATTGAATCTCTTAGAAGGAAAATCTAGTAAACACTGTTCAATACTCTTAATCATCACGCCAGTACTTTCCAAAATTTCAATAGCTTGGTAAAATTTTGTTATTGCGGAATTTAATTGCTTTTTCAATACAACATACTCTTCAAAAGAATTGGTTGTAGACATAGAAAGTTGTAATTCTTTTTCTATTTTTTTAACATCGTTTTTTGTACTTAAAATATATTCAAATTTTTTAATTACATCAGGTAATGCATCATTTGCCTGATTTGCAGTAAAAAATACAGACATAAACTTTTTTTAAAATACCGGATTAAAAATCTTGGGTGCAAATTTATTAAGAATGATTTTTACTATTAGATATGAGTGAAGATCCACTAGAGACGATAATTGTACAAACAATTAACGGCGCAATAGCTACAATTCCAGGCTATTTACAGGAAATTAAAGAAAATAAAGACACACTGAAAGTTGAAAATGCTCAAGAATTTGTCTATGGCATAGTAATGGGAATGGCATTAGGAATGAGTGGGGCAATACTAAGTGCACAAGACAAGCCACCAACAGCAGAAGATCAAATGAGAGTCAGAGACATCATTTACAAACACATTCCAGAAATTAGAGAAAGAATTTTTAGTTAAAAATTAGCCAATGGGGGTTATCGTTAGGTAGTTTTAGACAAGATTAACCATCCCATGGACAGTATTTTGGATTAGAAAATAATTATGCACTAAGAATTTGTTATTTTTGGAATAATTTCAAATTTCTTGTATTGAATAAGTTTTAAAATTTTTGTAATTGAAAGGTGTTGTCCAATCAAAACATTTTCATTTTCTGAATTATTTTGGACAGCTTGGCCTCCAACAATAATAGGGATGTTATATTGATCATTGATTTTTTGAATCATCCTGTTAGCAGATATAACATTCTCATCAAGTGTAACAGAAACAAAAATGCAGTCAGGTTTATTCAATTCGATAGATTCAAGGATTACCGAAGCAGGTGTAAAAGGAGCAAGATTGTAAACTGTGTTTCCTTTAGATGCAAGTTGTGATTCGAGTACCTTAGTACCCAACGTATGTTGCTCACCATAAGGAACACAAATTAGAATTTTTTTCTTTTTTAATTCAGAATCATTATTTTCTAAAATTAAATTCATTAAATCTTGAATTGTATTATAACAGGTTGTTTGTGTTCCCAAGTCAATTTTTTTAGAAATTCCTAATGAATCTATTTGTTGAATTAAAGGGGTTAAAACATTGGTAAGAAATGATTCAAATCCATAAATTTTCTCATAAGATTGAAGCGCAGAGTTTGCCTGAACGTGGTCACCATTTTGGAATAAAATGAGTAAATCTTTTTGAAGTTTTTCGGTTATTTCATTTTGAACTGTAGGTTGAAAGTATTTTTGATTGGTAAAATAATCAATTATTTTTTTAGAATTTTGGTAATTTTCAGGAATATCATGAATGGATACGTTAGATTCTATTCCAAGATATTTGACAATATTTTGTCGGGATGTCTTTTTTTTGGAATCCCATTGACTTTCTACCAAGTATAGGTATTTTTGTCCACGAATGGATTTTGTTCTCATGTATGCCAATGAATAGCATAGTGTTTTGGTATTTAATCCGATTACGCACCTTGGTGAGTATCTAGATATGTCATAAAATTAGCGTCAGTGGCAACCGAAGTCGCTGTAGGAGAATGTTCTGTTCAG
>JABHXI010000030.1 GCA_018657375.1 Candidatus Nitrosopumilus sp.
AAATCTGTTTACTCTTGGACTGACAAAATTATTATTTCTGTAATGGCTCCAAGTTGGAATAGTAATCCGAATCAAATCGATTCAATTGGTAATCTTGAATCACATTCCCTAAAAATTTCTTCAGGTGAATATTCTCTAAAGCCTTATCGATTAACTGAAACTAATTCCAACTCTGGAATTTTTTCAGGCGAAATTATTCTTACAGGTTTTTTACATGATGTTGATGGTGATGGGATTTTTGATACCAATCCTAGAACAACTGGCAATGGACCTACAAATGGATTTTTACAATCTGATGGAGATGATTCGATATCGATTTCATTTGAATTTGCAGATGGAATTGTGCTTGTTGAATCTATTCCTGTTAGTTGGAATCATGGGACAATTCAATTCTCAAAAGATACATTTCTGTTAAATGATTCAATACAAATCCGTGTAATTGATTCTGATTTGAATTTAAACCCTGAAATGATTGATAGTGTAACGCTGGAAGTTTTTTCAGATTCTGACGTGGGTGGATTATTGGTTAACGCTATAGAGACATCCGAAAGATCTGGCGATTTTATTTCCACAATTACTTTATCTGCTGATTCGCCTTCTAGTGGAAATAGACTTTATGCTGTTCCTGGTGATACCATATTTGCAAAATATGATGATCACACTTTGCCCAAACCTTTTTCGAAAACTGATAACCAATATGTTGAAACTTTTGCAAAAATTGATCATTCTACTTTGCCTCTTGATAGAATAAACGTTTCACCTGTTTTCTTATCTGATAGATTTGAAAATCATATAACTTCATTTCTTTCAAACATGCAAATACAAATAGTTGGATCAATTGAAAATCAAATCAAGTATGATCAAGAATTTATTTATTTTTTTCAAATAAAAAATTCTGATGGAATCGTTACTTCTATTTCTTGGATTCAGGGAAATTTATCTTCTAACCAGATTTTGGATATTTCACGATCTTGGATTCCTGAAAAACCTGATACTTATATTTTAGAAACTTATGTCTGGAATTCGTTAATCAAATTAATGCCAATGAGCCCGCCTACATTTACAACAATCATTGTTAATTAATTATAATTAAATTCAATTTTTATATGTCAAAAAAATATTTTTAATTTGATTTTTAATGCATCCAACTATTTTTTCAATAAACCTATAAGGCCCTGACAAGACGATCGGAATAAGGAAAATACATGAGTAAAATACTTGAAAAATCATTAAAGGATGCACGTAAGGAGGATAGACTAACTATGGGCGCTAAACAAGTTTTAAACTCTCTAAATAATTCCAAATTGATCATTTTATCAAGATCTGTAGATGGTGAAATGCTTGAAAGAATTCAATCTGATGCAAAAAAACAAAAAGTTCCTCTAGTAAACTTTGAAGGAACTTCAGTTGCATTGGGCAGATTATGTGGATTACAATTTAGAATTTCAACAATCTCATTTACCACAATCGATGAGGCAAGTATTAAATCAATTTTAAAAGACGAGGAAACAAATGTCTAACTTAACTTTAAATGATACATTTTTAGTCTGGAAACAGTAGAGAATTATTATGCAAGCAATTAAACTTTCAACTGATCAAATGCGTATGATGTCACTTTTTCAAAATGTGACTGGTGCAGTTGCTAGAGATTGCATTGATGATGAAAAACAGGATAGAGTAATTTTTGTAGTTAATACTGGTAAGATGGGACTTGCAATTGGAAAGGGTGGTATGCATATCAAGTCATTACAAAATATGGTTAAACGAAATGTTGAATTGGTAGAATTTGATGAGGATCCTGCAAAATTCCTAACTAATCTATTAAACAATAAACTAGTTTCTGAAGTTAAATTAAATACACGCGCAGATGGCATTAAACAGGCAATTGTTATGGTAGATCCAAGAAAGAAAGGAATTGTAGTTGGAAGAGAAGGCAGAAATGCTGAAAAAGCACGCCTGCTGGCAAAAAGATATTTTGATATTGGCAGTGTATTAATTAATAGTCCCGAAAGAGCATCAATGGAGTTATAGAATATGAGAAAATCACCTTTAGGATTATTTGCTGGTAGAGTACTAACCATAAAAAAGAAAAAACAACGCTGGGCAATTTCTTCATACAAAAGAAGAACATTGGGTATCGATGTCAAGTCTGATCCTCTTGGTGGTGCACCGCAAGGACGAGGTATTGTTTTAGAAAAAGTTGGTATTTCAGCAAAACAACCAAACTCCGCTATTAGAAAATGTGTTAGAGTTCAATTAATTAAAAATGGTAAATCCGTTACAGCCTTTTTGCCAAGAGACGGTGCAATGAATTTCATTGATGAACACGATGAGGTTACCATTGAAGGCATGGGTGCTACACAAGGTGGTGCAATGGGAGATATTCCTGGTGTTAGATTCAAGGTTTCTAAAGTTAACGGTACATCCCTTCACGAATTAGTAATTGGAAAGAAGGAGAAACCAAGGAGATAGAGATATGGCTGAAACAAAGAATTTACTATTATTTAGAAAATGGGATATGTCTGATGTCAAAGTTGTTGATCCTGGATTAAAAACTGCTATCTCTTTAAGAAAACAAATTTTGCCTTATACTTTTGGTCGTTCTGCATTAAAGCGATTTAACAAAGCAGAAGTCAACATTGTTGAAAGACTGATCAACAAATCAATGCACTTTGGAAAAAAATATGCAAAAAATACTGGTAGAATGACTGGTAAGAAAACTAAATTAATTAACACTGTAAAGACTGCCTTTGAGATAATTGAATTAAAGACCGGACAACATCCTGTCCAAGTTTTAGTTAAAGCTATAGAATTTTCTGCTCCAACTGAAGATACTACTAGAATTGTTTATGGTGGTACTACATACCATGTATCAGTTGATGTTGCACCTATTAGACGAGTTGATATGGCTTTGAAATTTATTGCTGACTCTGTTAAAGAATCAACCTTTTCTAATCCTAAACCTATTGAAGAACATTTAGCTGAGCAATTAATTCTTGCAGCAAACAACGACTCTAATTCTCCATCTGTAAAGAAAAGACACGAATTAGAGCGTATAGCCCAAGCATCACGATAAAATTCTTTCAGAATTATTTTCACCAAATCATTATATTCTAAATTACTTGAATTAATTTCAAGTAGCCCGATAGTCTAGTGGTCAAGGATTCTGCCCTCTGGATCTCAAGAGTGGATAGGCGGAGACGGCAGTTCGAATCTGCCTCGGGCTACTGT
>JABHXI010000170.1 GCA_018657375.1 Candidatus Nitrosopumilus sp.
GAATTATTAGTAATTTTTATTGAAATTATTAGATATATTTATTCAAATATCCCAGGATAATCTTAAATGTCTAATCACCTTGTATAGTCATGGTTGTAGGATCATTAGGAACGTATGCTACGGTCAAATCTTATGGCCTAAAAGGAAAATTACTGTCAAAAAAAATGTTTCAAACATTAGCAGAATCTAGAAACTTAGAAGAATTTGTTAGTAGATTAAACAGTACAAAGTATGCCGATTGTGTTAGACAAATACCTAAACCGTATTCTTCAAATAATATTGAAATGAGTCTTAGAGGAAAACAATCTGAGTTGTACTATAAAATGATGGGTGCTGTAGGCGGTTCTAATTTATTGATGGCATATTATTATAAATTTATTTTTAAAAATTTAAAAAATATAATTAAAGGAAAAATTTTAAAAAAAAATGATGGTGAAATAGAATCCACAATAACATTAAGAGCTGAAGAATTAATACATAGAAAAGATGTAACGCTCAAAGCATTATCTGCAAATACAGTTGAAGAAGTTATTACAAATTTAAAACCATATGGTTTTGGTAGTGAAATAGAAAAAGCATATCTAGTGTATAAAGACACAAAGGAAATTGGAGTTATTGACACATATCTTGATAAAATATTATATCAGAATTTAGCTGATAGTATTAAAAGTAATGCAGATTTAAATTTGTTAAAATTGTTTGGGATTGAATTAGACGTATACAATTTAACAAACATTGTTCGTGCAAAATTTTGGAATATGGACAGTCAAATGATTAAGGAGTTATTGATATCTCATACTGCCAGTACATCTGACAATTTATTATTTAGCATGATTGATGCTGAAAATATAAAGATGGCTTTTATGGAATTATCAAAAACTAAATTTTCAAGTATTGTTATATCCGAAGGTGACGATATTTTTATGATAAATGAATTTGAAAGAAAAGCAAATATTTTCTTATACAATTCGCTGCTAAAAGAATTTGCAAATATGTTCAAATTGTCAACAGCTGTATCTGTTGTCAGATTATATGATTACGAAATCCAAAATTTAGCATCTATTTCATATGCTGTAGAAAATAATATTTCAACTGAAATATCCATGACTAAAATTATCGCACCAGTTTGATAATCAAGAGCACGGGTTACAATCAAAAATATTTGTGAGTAATAATGATCAGATTCTGGCTTTTGAATAGTGTAACTGTACATAGTGTAACTAAAGGTACAGTGTAGGGAGGTACAAGTCTCTTTAAAGGAAAAAAATCCATGCAAGTTAGAGAAATTATAATGATAACCAATGCTTGGAATAAAACAGAAGGAGAAAGTATATCTCAAAAAGTAATGGGTAAGGTAAAACCAGACGCACCTCTAAAAAATAGAATAAATTTTGCTCAAAAACAGTTAGAAGTTCAAATTACAAAATTAACTGGAATTAATGAAAAATTACAATCAAAACATGACAAAATATTTGAAAAAGTAGTCAATGCTCAAAGAAACAACAAACCAGTTTACGCACAAGCATATGCAGGAGAGTTAGCCAATGTTAGAAAAATGAAAAATATGGTTAGCGGTGCAAAATTATCTATGGAGCAAGTTAAACTCAGATTATCCACAGTTTCAGAATTAGGGGATGTTGTAGTAACATTAAGTCCATGCATGTCAATCATCAAAGGATTGGCACCATTAGTAAACGGAGTCATGCCAGAAGCAAACTCATCAATGCAGGACTTGTCACAGGTGCTAGGAGATGTTATGTCAGGATCATCGGTAGGAATAGAAGATAACTTTAGTGTTGATACCGAAACAAATTCAGACTCACTTGCAATTTTAGAAGAAGCCCACAACATAATTGCAGGTCAGACAAAAACTTCAATTCCTGAAGTTCCAGTTTCACTTAATCAGCAAGCAGCAAAAAGAAAAACAGATATTTTTACTTAAAGTAAAATTACTTTGTTTTAGATTTTGTTTTAGATTTTGTTTTAGATTTTGTTTTAGATTTTTGAACTAAAATTTTTTTTATTCTAGAAATTGTAGGGTAACTGTATCCACGTGTTCGATAGTTAGTAATCATCATTTTCCAATTTTTTAAACGCCACTGAGCTTGTTCAACTGTAACAGAATGAACTTCTTTTTGTACAATACTTTTCCGACCAACCTTTAAAGTTCCAGCATCTTTTGCAGTCCACCTACTTTTTGCAAATTTAAGCCCAGAAATAATTTCACCTACGGGCATTTCTTTAAAATATTCTTTCAGTTTTTTTAATTCAAGATCGCTAGGTTCACTAGAAATAGGGAGTTCGATAGAATGTTTTGTCATGAAACTTTTAGAGTATTGCTCTTTAAGAGAATCATGCTAAACCAGAATTAACAAAAGTAGAGAATAATTGAAAAGATTTGAGTAAAAATATGCTAAAAAAGTTACTTAATCTAAGAGACAGTACAACATTTAATCATATTCGTTCTTTGAATTAATTTTATTCAGGGTAGTTTTAGCAATTTAATAGAAACCAGGAACAGAGTTCATCACAAATATAATTAGATAAAAAACCAAACTAATTGTTTCTAATGGCACTTTGTTATGATGAGGATCTATTAAGTGTCGTTAGA
>JABHXI010000031.1 GCA_018657375.1 Candidatus Nitrosopumilus sp.
AACCTTCAAAAAAAGCAAAAGCAAAAAAATAGAGTTAGATCGGCATTAAATTCAGATAAAGTTAAGAGATAAATGCAATGTAAATAACAGTACTAGGGATATGTCTAAAAGTTGCGAATGTGGAATATGCGGTCACCACAGCGAATCAGAATGTATTGAAAAAGAATGTAGATGCTGTTTAAATTTTCATGAAAGATCAGGTCCCAAAGTTAAACAATAATTATTTTGTCTATAGGTTTTTTTTGTAACAATTACATTTTTTTGAAAAGTGTCTAGAACATCCAATTAACCTATGATCAAGACATCCACACAAAATACACTTTTTTTCAGTCATAAATCATCCATCAATTCCCTTGCATCGTCGATCATATGCTTACTTTTTAGCGCTTCCAATATTTTTAATCGCATATTTTTAACGCGTGACATGTCATCAGAGTATAATGAAGCCATGGTTTTAATTTCTGCTTCAAAAGAATAGTTTTCCAGGTATTGAGAAAATTTTATTCTTAAAATTTTAAAATCAGATGCAGGAATGTTGTCAGGATCTATTTTATTTGAAACCACCCGTATGAACCCATTAATTTTTAACATTTCTTTTTCAATTTTAGAGAGATCCCCAGGCTTATCTTCAATTTCATCAAGTATCTGATAAGAATCAAGAATATGATTTAAAATATTTTTTAGATGCTCAATATACGTAACCACAAATCCATTAGAAACAACAGACATCTAAAGTTTAGGAAATTAGCTTGAATTGTGTAAAAACTTACCATTTGTTTTAAATTATGAACAAATATCTACAATTACAAATGCAAGGCGACGCGTATCTCAAATGTGTTAATCCAAAATGTGGATTAGAATATCCGATAATGAGTACTAATGTACAGTGTGAAAACGGCCATGTGCTAGATGTAATATATAAAAATAAACCATCTTCAAATCTTAAAGAAACATTTTATCAAAGAAGGAATTCCAAAGGAAATATTTTTAACGAAAGTGGAGTTTGGAGGTTCCGAGATTTACTAAATTTTTGTCAAATAAATACAGAAGACAATGACGAATGTTCAAAATATCTGGTTTCTTTGGACGGGGCAGAAGGAAGACAATCTAAACCATACCAAATGTCAAAAGCAGCAGAATTCACAGGTATTAACAAAGAAGGGTTATGGTTACAACCAGAAGGATACAATCCAAGTGGTTCTTTCAAAGACAATGGAATGGTAACAGCTGTCACTCATGCTAAGATGGTGGGTGCTAAAAAAATTGTATGTGCATCGACTGGAAACACATCAGCATCGGCTGGAATGTTTGCAGCAAATGAAGGAATAAATTGTGACGTGTATATTCCTGCAGGGCAAATTGCACCAGGAAAACTTAGTCAAGCATATCAATACGGAGCTCAAATCATACAAGTTGAAGGGAATTTTGATGATGCATTAAAACAATCATTAGATGATGCAAAAAATTATGACGGATACACGGTAAATTCGGTAAATCCATTTAGAATAGAAGGTCAAAAAACAATTCCATTTAGAGCGTTAGAATATTTGAATTGGGAATCTCCAGACTGGATAATATATCCAGGTGGCGCATTAGGCAATACCTCAAGCTGTGGAAAGGCATTAATGGAATTATACCAGTGGGGATGGATTAAAAAAATTCCAAGAATTGCAGTAATTAATTCAGATGGTGCCAGCACATTATCAGATTTGTATAATGGTGAATTTGAAGGTGAGGAATTAAGATGGAACAAAGGAAATCCAAACACAGAATTAATTTCTAGATACTATAATCATCTAGATAAAAAAGGGTTAAGACCTAAAACAAAAGCAACTGCAATTCAAATTGGAAGACCTGCAAATATCATAAAAGGATTACGAGCATTAGAATTTACCAATGGCGTTGCAACAACTGTATCAGATTCTGAGATGTTGGATGGAATGTCAGTTGTAGGTCTAAACGGATTTGATTGTGAAATGGCATCAGGTGCGTCAGTTGCAGGAATTAAAAAATTGATGGGTGAAGGAATAATAAAGAAAGACGACGTAGTGGTAGGAATTCTTACAGGTAGACAGAAGGATGCAATGATTCCAGTAGATTATCACAATAATCCCAAAAACACATTTGCAAATCCTCCAAAAAAATAGGCACAAATCAGCAAAATAATTCTAAAACAGGGATGGTTTAAATTCATGAATGAATAATTCATGATAACCAAAAGATGGTGCAAAAAAACTAAATGAGCAATAGAACAAAGTATAGAAGAAAATTGAGAGTTAAATCATGGTAGATTTGTGGATTGAAGTTACATCCCTAGCTATTCTTATCGGACTATCGGGATTTTTCAGCGGTTTAGAAGTTGCCCTAGTAGGAATAAGAAAATCAAAAGTAGTTCAATTATTTAATGAAGGTAAAAAAGGTTCCAAAGCATTACACAAATTAAAAATGAATCCAAGTTGGATGATGTCCAGTGTCAATCTTGGAAACAATCTAGTTAACGTAGGAGCATCAGCACTTGCAACAACAGTTGCAATAAGATTATTTGGAAATGACGGATTAGGTATTGCAGTTGGAATTATGACATTTTTAATTTTAGTGTTTGGAGAAATAACGCCAAAAACATATTGCAATGCCAACTCTACAAAAGTGGCATTAAGATGTGCACCAATACTACTAGTGTTCAGCTATGTATTTTATCCAATTGTGAAATTCTTTGAAACTATTACTAACAGCGTTGTAAAAATAACCGGAAGTAGTCATACACCACCTCCGATTACAGAAGATGAAATCAAGGGGGTAATTGATCAAGGGTTAGAAGAAAATGCGTTAGAAAAAGAAGAGATGGAGTTAGTTCATGGCGCTCTAAAATTTGACGATACTGTAATTCGTTCAGTAATGACCCCCAGAACAAAGATGTTCGTATTAAATTCAAAGATGCTACTCTTTGAGGCACTACCACAGATTAATCAGAGAGGCCATTCCAGAATTCCAATTTTTGGAGATACAAGTGACGACATTGTAGGGTTCATACATGTGAGTGACGTTTTAAAAGAATTAGAAAAGGATAACAAAATGGTAAGTTTAGAACAAATTGCACGAAAAGCAGTATTTGCATCACAAGAAAAAATGATCAGCAGCATGTTGAAAGAAATGAAAGGAAGGAAAACGCACATGGCAATGGTTGTGGATGAACATGGAGGTGTGGAAGGCCTGGTGACACTTGAAGATTTACTTGAGGAAATAGTAGGAGAGATTGAGGATGAAACAGATGTGATCAAACAAGTAACTTATGAAAGAATTGATCAAGATACGATAATTACAAACGGAGACATAGAAATTGACGTGGTAAATGATATTTTTAAAACGAGCATTCCAGATGGCGATGATTATGCATCCTTAAACGGATTATTACATGAAAAATTACAAGACATACCTCAAGAAGGCGATAAAATAGAAACCAATGAATTAAGAATCATAGTAGAAAAAGTATCAAAAAATATTCCTAAAAGAATTAGAATTGAAAAAATTAAATCTTAATCGTCTTTTTTAGGTGTCTTCTTCCACACTTGTATTTGACCACCATAAACTTCGTCATCATATACAAATGCTGAAATTTGTGCATAGAAGCCTTCACGACCACTTTTGAATACTTTTGGAGGTAATGGAATCTCTACTTCTTTTCCATCAGGCATTTTAAGAGTCGCAATTGCAATTTTAGATTTTTTTGGCTCATCTTCACTCATGTTTGCTTCAAGATTTTGCCCACTTTTATCTATTTTTGCTTCTTCGTTTATTGACTTTTTTTTTTGAAAGTTATCTTTAATGGGTTTGGTTTTTAATTTGTTAGAATTATTATCGACATCATTGATTTTATTTTGAATGTCATTCATTAATTTATTAACATAATCCCTTGATTCTTTTTCGCTCATGCTGTAGGAATCATGCTTTACTAATTAAATAATCTTAATTAAACAACAACATCATTTACTTGACTTGGAAAAGTGTTCTTGTAATTTTTGTTTTTTCTCATTCATGTTAAAAATTGATTCAGTGTGAGAAAATGCATCACTGTACGATTTTCCAAACAACATTGCTTGCATTAGCATATGATTTTCAGGAATTACAATTCCAGTTTGATCATCAGAATACATCATTTGTACAGTGTCACCAATAGACACAGTCATGTTTGCATGAATATGGATCATGTTGGTATCAGTAAAATTAAAACCCATATTTTGAGCAAAATCTCTAACATCTTTAGTTCCCTTTGCAGTCCACAAAGTTGCAACCCCAAACTCGTTCTCAAAAATACTGTGAATTTCAGAAGGTTTTGGTGCAATTTCTTTAAATCTTATATCCATAATGTGTAGGTGCATTTGTCTACTAGGAACCTTTAGTGCACGAACGTAAAGAGGTGCATCCTGTCCAAAATACAATTTAACATCATCACCATGATGAGGTTTTTCGGTCATCTCAATGGTATCTGAAACAGTTTTTTCGGTTTGTTCAATATCGGCCCAACGTCTAACCAAAGTTACATCAAATCGAGTAATTTTAGCACCAAACGTGTCTCGAAGTGGCTCTAAAATTCTACCCATCCCAGTAACATTGCAACTTCCTTGCATGACATGAGATTTGCCTAATGCTTGATCATAGTTTGCCCGTGAATTAAAAAGTAAATCAGAAACAGCTTGATCGCCAATAGTAGATTCACCGCCTTGATAAATTACAGGGACATTTTTTGATTCATAAATATTTTTTTTGTTTTGATAACCATGTCCACCAGGGGATGCGTCAATTACTAAATCACATTCATTTAATGCAGAATCAATAGTTCCAGAAATGTCATAATTTTTAAAATTTTCTAATTTATTTTCAGGAACATAAACATTCAATCCTTTAGATATTGCTTCAGTTACTTTATCGTCTGGAGAATACTTGCCAATTCCAATAACGTTAATTTCAGGATCGTCTTTTAGGAATGAAACTATTCTGCTACCTATGGAACCATATCCATTAACAAAGACTTTCTTCATAATATCCCTAAGATTATCTCACTTATTTACTAATTTATTTTAGACAATAAAAAATGATAAC
>JABHXI010000032.1 GCA_018657375.1 Candidatus Nitrosopumilus sp.
ACCATTTTCTTTTAGAGTTGTAATTTGCCATTCAATAAATTTCTGATAACCTGGAACAATTGTTGTAAACTCTCTTCTCCAATCTATAGAGTATCCCATCTCAATCATCCCTGCTTTGATTTCTTCGTGGAAATAATCTGCAATCTTAATTGGCTCCACAAATGTTTTGATATCTTCTTCTGGAACATGATAGATGTTTCGTAATCCGTCTAGAATTTCTTTTTCTTGAGATTGAATTCTTTTTGCCATTCCTAAAACTGGTGTACCTGTATAGTGAAATCCCATTGGGAATAACACGTTGTACCCTTTCATTCGATAAAATCTTGCATGAACATCAGCTAGTGTGTATGTTCTTCCATGTCCTATATGTTGTGGAGAGTTTGGATATGGATAAGCTACTGTGATGAATTTTTTTGGTTTTTCATTTGGATTTGTCTCAAAGTCTTTTGACTCGTTCCATTTAGATTGCCATTTAGTTTCAATTTGGTTCCAGTTAATTTCCATTTTTCATTTATCCTAAAATCATTGATTTTGCTTTTTGTATTGCAGCCTCTTTTTTAGATGTGTCTTTGCCTCCACCTTGAGCAAATTTCGCATCACCACCACCAGAACCGCCTAAAATTGAGGCTAACTCCTTGGCAATATCGCCAGCATTTACGCCTGATTCCTCACCTGCAAATATTATTACTCGTATAGTTGGACCTGCTTCAAAAATTCCACAAAATGCGGCAGTATTGTCTTTTGCAACTAATTTCTTTCCAAAGTTTTGATGGAAATAATCATCGTAATTGTCACTTGATGTAAAACATAATTTTCCTTTACTGTTAATTTCTTCAGCCTCTAGTGATTCTCCATCTAGAATTCTTTCTATGAATACTGGAATTTTCTCTTTTGCTTTGTCTTTATTTTCTTCTCTTTGTTTTTCTAATTGTTGTTTTACAACTGCTTGCTGTTCTTTTCTCTTTGACTCTTCTTCTTGGTCTTTTACATATTGAAAAGCTGTTGGTCCTGAGACAAATTCTATGCGAACTACGCCGTCTTGAATTCTTTTAGTTTTTGTAATCTTGATTAGTTCTATGTCTCCTGTTTTCTTTACATGTGTTCCGCCACATGCTTCGATGTCTTTGTCTTCAATTGATACAATTCTCACTGACTTTACTGGAACTACGCCGCCCTGATAAATTTTAAAACCATATTTTTGTTCTGCAGTCCCTCTATCGTAATAGTCGATATTTACTGGATAATTTTCTTTTACCATTTGATTAGCTGCATCTTCAATTTGTTTTACTTGCTCATCTGTTAATGACGAATGATGGGTGATGTCTAGTCTGGCATGATCATCGTCCTTAAACGCAGAGTGTTGCCAAATCCAAGAACCTAGCACCCCTCTTGATGACACATTGATGATGTGGGTACTTGTATGGTTTTTAGTAATGTTTGAACGTCTTGTTTCATCTACCTTACAAGATACAGTATCGCCTTCATTTGGGACTCCTCCCTCTAACTTGTGAACAATAATGCTTGCGTGTTTATCGACATTAACGACATTGAATCCTGATATGGTTCCTAAATCTGGTTCTTGACCTCCGCCTCTTGCATAAAATGAAGTTCTGTCCAATACTACTTGATCACCTATGACCTTGATTACTTTGGCCTCAAATTCCATTGGGTCGTCTTTGTAAAATAGGGTCTCAGTTTCTGGTAATTCTTCCAGTGGAAGTTCTGCAATTGCCTTTTTCTTTTCAGACTGATGCAAGTCCGATAGTTTAGAGTAAAATTGTGATGGAATTTCAGAAATAGCATCAATTTCTTTGAGATATTCAGGTGTAATGCCATCTGATTCGTATAACGTGATGAGTTCATTCACTGACGGTACACCTTTCTCGCGAATTTTTTCTGCCTTTTTCTTCATGTGAATCTTTGATTCCTCGTACCTTGAAGATTCTAGCTTTAGAATTGTCTTGACATCTTCTCTTTTCTGATCTAGTTCTGGGTAGGTGTCTTTGAGATAATCAATGTGTGCATCAATTAATTCATCAATGTCTAATTTTAGATTCAGTCGATTAATTGTTCCGTTGATTCTTCGTAACATCATTCTGAGGTTGTATCCTCCTCCGACATTGCTTGGCAATGCCCCATCTGCAATTGCAAAAATTAATGTCCTGAGATGATCTGCAATTAGATACATTCCTTCAAGTGGTGTTATTATTTTCTTTATCTGATCCTCTGCAATTCCGGCATTCTTTACTGCAAGACGTCTTACTTGATTTAGATCATCAAAATGATCAATCTCCTTTGCAATTTCTGTAAAGTATTTTTTTAGCATTTCAGAATCAGAATCTATTCCAATCTTTTCAAAGAGTATCTGATTTACTGGACCAAAGCAGCAGTCATATGCCGTAGGAGTACCGTTTGTAATCCATGCAAATCTTTCAAGTCCTGCACCCATGTCTATGATTTTTTGATCAAGTGTGGTATGCTGTCCCAACTCTCCTTGGAATTCTGTAAATACTGCGTTTCCAAGCTCTAACCCTCTAACAAAATATTCTAATGATGAGCCAAATGAACCTCCGCCTGACCATACATCTTCTACAAAAACTACTTCTTCTTTCTTAATTCCAAACTGCTGTGTTAATAATCTGAAATCTAAATCAACGCATTCATCTTTCCAATACCCTCCCTTCTCTGGAATGCTATGTTGACCAATCATACAAAAACTAGAAAAGTGTCTGCCAGTAACCCCTACATTTTCTAAATCATTGAAACGTAAACATGTTTGTGGAACTACTAGTGGGTTTGCAGGAAATTCAAATACTACTTTGGAACCCATCACTCTTTGAAAATCAACCACAGATGCAATTGTAAAATACAAATCATCGCGCCATCTACACACCACTGGATATCTGCTAACTGAAGTGTGATTATTTTTTACAAAAAATTCTTCTACTTGTTTCCAAGCTTGTGTGTAGTCAAATCGTTTTGTTGTTGGCGGGTCTCCTATGAATGAATATGTATCAGTACCATCGTCTGGACAAAGTGTTCTGCTTGCGTCTAGAGTCCAAAAGAATCTACCGCATTTTGTGCATGCTTTTCTGATAAATCCTTGCTCCTCAAATAATTTTACTTTGTAATATCTATCAGGATCTGCCGAAAATTCTTTTAAAATCTGATTTTTATCCAATGTTCAAGGATGTTATTTTCCGATATTAAGAATTGTCGATTAATGATTACATTAAATACAATCTATCTTGTACCCTAATCATGTTTGGAAGTAAACCTACTCTTAAGGAAGGGTCTACTATTTTTTCAATTAAAAAAAATGGTGAATTTAATGACTTTATTTTTGCTGTCGTAACTGGTGTTGATGATAAAAAAGTAGGTGTTACTGGCGTAATTGTAAATCCGATTGGTCTCAAAAACAAGATAGCTCAGGGCAAAACTGGTGAAAGATCTAATGAAATTCTTAATCATCCAACCCCCGACAATGTGGTTTTGGCACTTGTGTATAGAGTAGAATCCGAAAATTTTGCTGAAGTTTTAGATCTTGATGTTGATAAATGTGATATTATCCCTCCAAAAATTTATGCAATGCTTGATGGGTGGATTCGTGAATCAATACCTGAATTC
>JABHXI010000171.1 GCA_018657375.1 Candidatus Nitrosopumilus sp.
AGACTATTTTTAATTTTTTGAATATTGGAATTTGATGAAATAATAAAAGAAATCATGCACTGAAATGGGTCTTGTTTGAATATTCTTAGCCCCTCGTATTGCTTTATGGCATTTTTTACTGTTTTATCCTTTGAAATTGACTTCATTATTTCTTGCATGTTGTCATTTTTTCTAAAAAAATCTGTCTTTGAATTTTTAATTGATTTGATGCCTGCGTTTTTATTTATTTTTAGTATGTCTTGACCGTTTATTCCATACCAGTCATATCCACATTTTTTCCAAAGAAAGACTTGACCACTATTTATTGAATTATCTACGTCTATTGAAAATTGGTTTCTCATATTAGATGGTTATTTTGTCATCAACCATTGGTGCATATGTTTCAAAACCAAATTGCTCGTGAATTTCTTTAGCAAATATTTGACATGATTCTGAATCACCGTGCACTGTCCATACTTTGGGATTTCCTTTGATTGTTTTCATCATTGCAAACAATTCTTTTTTATCTGCATGTCCCGAAAATGAAAATTGCTTAACTTCTGCTTTTACAGTAAGATCTTTGCCTCTGGTTGCCACTTTACCTGTGTCTAGTAATTTTTTACCTGGTGTACCTTCGCCTTGGTACGAAACTAGAGCAATTCCGTTTTTACTGTCAAATGATAATTGCTGTAAGTAATACACTGCATTACCCCCCACTAGCATTCCAGCTGGAGATATTACGACACATGGTTCTCCCATTGCACGTTTTCTTTCTGCATGTTCTCTAATTGCTGTTGAACTTTTGATTGCCTCTGCAAATATTTTAGGATCTCTGAGGTATTCTGGATGCTTAAACATTATTTCATTAACTTTTAGTGCCATTCCGTCCATTATGATTTTATGTTTAAAATTTGCACTTCGTAAAATACATGCCATTTCTTGAGAGCGTTCAACTGAAAATGACGGAATAAATAAAATCCCTTTTCTATCCATTACTTCGTTTGCAAATTCTATTAGTCCCTGCTCTGATGTTTTTCTAGGAATTTGTTCTGTTTTGGCATATGTACTTTCAGTGATCAGCATATCGATTTCTCCGATGTCTGTATCCATTTCTTTTAACATTCTTGATCCGTTTGTTTTGATATCACCTGTGTAGAACAATTTTTTCTTTTCTGATTCCACTAAAACAGTACTGCCGCCAATTACATGTCCTGATTCTCTAAATTCAAAAGTTGCATTACCTTTAGTTACTTTTTGTTTAAAATCAACTTCTTTTGCATTCTTCATCATGTTGTTTAGTTCTGGTAATCCAAACGGATGTGCATTTTTTTCAATTTTTAACATATCATTAATCAATAATTTTGAAAGATCAAATGTTGGCGGAGTTGCATAAACATCTGTATTGCCACTTACAAATAATGACGGAACGTTTCCTGAATGGTCTAAATGAGCGTGGGTGATTATGATTGCGTCTAAATCTTTTGGCTTTACGTGTAGAGGGTATTTTGGTGGCGAACCTCTTCTCCCAAACATTACTCCGTAATCTAATAATAACTTGGTACCGTTACAATTAACTAAAAATCCTGATCTGCCTACTTCGTTTGCAGCACCTAATACCTGAACGTCCAAGGATTACATGAATTTTTTCCGACCTTAAAACCCTTTTAGTTGCAAGCCGATCATTATTCTTAACATAGAATCGACAAAAGCTTTAATTAGTGTCAGCTAAGATTTGATCCTCATGGGAAGAACCTATGATCAATGGATAGCAGAACAAGACCAAGCTGTCGTAGCAAAAACTCGTGCAGGCGATGAAGGAAATAAAGTACTTCTAAACCAGATCAATTGGATTTGGGTTAACAATCTTATGAACAAGAAAGCAGACCTTAATCCGTCATCAGCAGAATTACTCGATTGGGTAACCTCTGGTCAAATTGATGCAATGAGAAAATAAGCGTGCACATCACGTAACTTTTTGTTTTTTAAATTTTTTAATTCTAGATTCTGCGCATACATTTTTGTACGATCATTTTCATAACAGAGTTATGATATTCAATCATGGTTTAAATAGCAACATACGGATATTGATATTGTAATGCCAATAGCAATACTTCCAGACATTGATGAACAAAGATGTATCGGATGTGCACTATGTGTAGAAATC
>JABHXI010000033.1 GCA_018657375.1 Candidatus Nitrosopumilus sp.
AAGTGACTTGGGAATTAATGAAATAATAGAAATATCTAAACCTCGAATTGTTGTTCTTCTAGTAATTACTGCAGTTACATCCATGTTTGCTGCAAGCAAATTGGTTTCTGGTGCTCCTTCTCTTGATTATTTTGATTATTTACACATTATTGTGGCAGGGGCTTTGGCATCTGCTGGATCTAGCGCACTAAATCATTATTACGATAAAGACATTGATCCTAAAATGACTCGAACTAGTACTAGACCTATTCCATCTGGAAGAATGGCTGCATCACATGTTTTGCTATATGGTTTGGCTGTTAGTTGCGTTTCTGTAATTTATGGATTTTTTGCAATCAATGAAGTATCTGCTTTCTTTATTGCTGTTGGAATATTTTCTTATGTGATAATTTACACCGCTTGGCTCAAACGTAGATACACGTCTAATATTGTAATTGGTGGAATTGCAGGTAGCGCTGCTGCTTGGGCTGGATGGTCAGCTGCAACTGGTAGTTTGGATTTACTGGGATTTTTAGTTGGATTTTTGGTATTTGTCTGGACTCCTTCTCACTTTTGGTGTCTTGCAATGAAAATTAAAGATGAATATGCTCAAGCTGAAGTTCCTATGTTGCCTGTTGTTATCGGGATGGAAAAAACATCTAAATTTATTTTAGGAAATACTTTAATTTTAATTCCTTATTCTTTGATATTGATATTAATTCCTGATGGCTTGGGACTAGTTTATGCTGTAATTGCATCTGCATCTGGCGGACTGATGCTTGTATATCATTACAAATTAACAAAAACTCCTACGTCTGCATTTGCTTGGAAAGCTTACAAAGTAACTGCCCCTTATCTAACTATAATTTTTGTTGCAGTTGCATTGGATGCTGCATTTCATATTCCTTTAATTTAGTTATTTTTTAATTATTTATTTATCTAATCCTGGGAAACTTGCTTCATAATCTTTTTCCATTGTTTCTTTATTTTGTTTTTTAATTGGATCTTCTTCTTTTGCAATTACTACTATTTCAATTCGGCGTTCATCTTTTGTAAACCATGCTACCTTGATGAGTCCCAATATCTCTAAATCTAAAAGTAATTTGTTAAATTTATCTTCTGGAATGTTTAGACCATCTTTTGTCAAACTTTTGTAAAGCTCCACATCCGTTAGTGAGTTTACATCTTTAATTTTTTCATATATTGTATTTCGTAGTGGGATTGCCATGATTAACCGTAAAATGTATTCTCTCCTTTTTTAGGTACCACGTTAGATATACTTTCTCTTACTGTATTATACCATTGATCTACTTCTTTGCTAATTGAAGGTTTTACTTGTTTTAAGCCCATTACAAAATCGTGACTAGAGATCTTTGATGAGTTATTCCTCATCGCATGCACTGCTGCCTCTCTGCACAATGCTGCCAAATCTGCACCTGTGTAACTGTGCGTTGCAATTGCAATTTCTTGCAATTTAATATCATTAGATAACGGCATTTTTTTTGTTAAAATTTTAATTATTTCTAACCTTCCTTTTTCATCTGGAGGTGAGACGTATAGAACCAAGTCCAATCTACCTGTTCTTAATAACGAATTATCTATGATGTCTGGTCTGTTTGTAATTCCAATTACCACAACTCGTGAAGATGCGCCTTCTTCTATCTCTGTTAATAATTGGCTCAGAATTGTTTCACCTGCACTTCCTTCACCTGATTTTAATTTTGCTAATGCATCTAATTCATCAAAAATTACTACGCATGGCGAAGATGCCTTTGCTTTTCTAAATATTTCTCTTACTGCTTTTTCTGATTCTCCCATCCATTTGGAAAGAATTTCTGGACCTCTAACTAAAATCATGTTTGCCCCTGTTTCTGTCGCAACTGCTCTTGCAAGTAATGTTTTCCCACATCCTGGGGGACCGTAAATTAAAGCTCCCTTTGGTGGTTTAACTCCCATTTTTGTAAATTTACTTGGTTCTTTTATTGCTGTGATTAAATTATCCGTTAATGATTTTTTAAGTTCCTCTAAACCTCCTACATCACGCCACCATACTTTTGGTCTTTCTACGTAGAACTCTCTCATTGCAGTGGGAACTACTTCGTGCATTGCTTCGTAAAAATCAATTAATTTAATTTCCATTGATTGCAAAACTGCGGATGGAATTTTTTCAGTTTCAAGATCAATTTCTGGTAGGTATCTTCTGATTGATTTCATAGCTGCCTCTCTGCACAGGGATTTGATGTCTGCCCCTGTGTATCCGTGAAGTTCTGATGATAAATTTTTCAGATCTATGTCTTCGCTAATTGGCATTCCTCGTGTATGGATTTGTAAAATTTCGTATCTTTCATCTTCATTGGGTACGGTGATTTCAAATTCTCTATCAAATCTTCCCGGTCTTCTGAGAGCAGGATCCATGCTGTCTGGTCTATTTGTTGCGCCTAACACGATGACATTTCCTCTGTCTGTAAGTCCGTCCATTAATGCTAATAGTTGAGCCACTACTCTTTTTTCCACATCACCATAAGCCTCTTCTCTTTTTGGTGCAATCGCATCAATTTCGTCTATGAATATTATGCTTGGAGAATTATCTTTTGCTTCTTTAAAAATTTCTCTTAGTTTGGCTTCCGTTTCTCCATAATACTTGTTCATAATTTCTGGACCGTTAATTGGATACATGTTAGCTTCTGATTCACTTGCAAGAACTTTTGCAAGTAATGTTTTCCCACATCCTGGTGGGCCATAAAGTAAAATTCCACTGTGCGGTTCAATTCCTAATCTTGTAAATAATTCTGGGTGTCTTAATGGTAATTCTACTATTTCTCTCATTGCTTTAGTTTTGTGTTTTAAACCTCCTACTTCTTCGTATGTTACTCGAACTTTTCTATCGATTGATATTTCTGATGAAATACTTACCTCTGTTGTTTTGTCGATTTCGATTACCCCTTTTGGTACTGTTTTTGTAATTTTAAAATCCATGGAATTTCCCAAAATCATTACTGCAATTTCATCTCCGTGTGTAATTGGTAATCCTTTTAGTCTATTTTTTACAAAATCCGTGTATTCTTTATCCACTGTAACTGAATCGTTTAATGGGGTTAACGCTATTATTTTTGCAATCTTTGATGTAACTTTTCTAATCTTTACAATGTCATTTAATGTTCCTCCTACATTTTTTCTTGTTTGTCCATCTATTCTAATTATGTCTGGAAATTTTTCGTCTTCGTCAACTGGCCAAATAACTGCACAACTAGTTCTTGAACCCATTATTTCAATAATGTCTCCTGGCTCTACTTTTAGAAAGTCCATTGCTTGTGGACCTACTCTGGCACGTTTCTTACCTATGTCTCTTTGTTTTGCTTCACCAATTCTCATTTGCAAAGGTTCTTCTTTGCGGACCAAAAATCTCTTACTTCCTGTTGTGCTAATTACGGCTCATGCTTAGTACTTCAAATTCACTAACACCATCTACTGCTCTTACTGTGTCTTCTAGTGAATCCATTTGTCCATCTTTGTCTTCTAATACAAATTCTGCTTTTAGACATTCTAATCCAAAAGCTAATGGCTCTTTTGCATGTCGTTTTAAGGTAATTCCATCTTTAAGTGATGTTTTTACATTTTCTGCTAATTTATCTAGATCTACCTCCATTCCCGTTGGAAGAATTTTTGCTATCAATACCACGTCTGTCATTTTTTTAAGGTCCTGTGAAATTACATGAAGAACATGTGTAATTTCTTGCTGCGTCTCTGCAACTTTGACATCTCCAAACAATATCTACACCACAATTAGGACAATTAAATTTCACAGATTTATCTCCTGGCATAATTGATCTATTACAACAACTACATGTTGGTAATGATATTGTAGATGACATGTTCAAATTTTCTGTAAACATCATTTATACCTTACTTGGAATTAATCTGTAATTGAACTCAGTATTTTTTTGAGTTCTCCTGTGATTAATGTTTTAGATATTTTTAATGAACTTTTTATTCCTAGTAGTTTTATGATTGAACTTGTATGGAAATCAAAATCATCTTTTTCTGAAATCTCATTAGTAATTTCTGGTGTTATCGATTCAAATAATTTATTGATTGTTTGATTGTCTATTCTTTCTAATATTTTTCTTACAAGCAATTGTTTTTCAAATTCTTTGCCGAATCTTTCTGTCCATCTTTTTTGATACTCTTGAAGATCTGAAATTTTATTTGTTTTTAAAAATTTGGATATAGCTTGTCCTGCATAAACTCCCCCCATACCACTTGTAAAAATTCCACCAGCTGTGGTTGGTTTTGCTTGTCCTGCTGCATCCCCTATGATTACTGTTTTACCTTCGACAAATTTTTCAATTGGACCTTTAATCCAAATTGGTGCATATATTTTTCTAATAGTTGAAAATTTTCCTTTTTCCTTAAGAATCGAATCTAATGCTTCTACGACGTTGATCCCTTTTCCTGCCACGCCTACTTTACCTTTCCCTTCGTTTGATGGGATTACCCATGCAAAAAATCCTGGATATTTTTCTTGATCAAAAATCACTTCTACTTTACCTTTTTTTATCCAATCTGCATAAATTTCATATTGTGCAGATGATAAAATTCCTGTTCTGTCTTTTTGTACTAACGTTGACACTCCTCTTGCATCGACAAAAATTTTACAATCAATTTTTTCTTCATTGGTTCTTATCCCTTTATCTGTAATTTCTTGAAAACTTGTTCTAACTTTGATTATTGCCCCGTTTCTTTGAGCTTGAAATGCAATCTGTTTATCTAATTCTCTTCTACTGATTTCTACTACTTTTTGTTTTTTTGAATTAATTGTAAAATTATTTCCATTCGACGATGTGATCTTTGCAGACTCTATCATATGGTCAAATGTTTTTCTGTATGGTATTATTCCCAATTCTTCTAATCCTGACATGCTGACTAACCCTCCGCAATGTTCTGGTGTCCCTATTTCATAATCCTCTTCAATTACTAACACTGAAAATCCTTTTGAAGATATTTCTCTAGCACATAGCAAACCTGCAACGCTTCCTCCTGCAACTATTGCGTCGTAGTACATAGATTTTGGTTCTTTGTCAATTATTTAATTCCAAAGTTTTTCATTGTGCCTATTCTTGATAACACCATGGGAGACATTAAGCAGGTAATTGTAGTTAGAACTGATCTTGGTATGGGAAAGGGTAAGATCGCTGCACAAGTAGGACATGCGTGTGTACTTGGTGCTGAACATGTGAGAAAATCTCATCCTGAGTGGTGGTCTGAATGGTGGGGTGGTCAAGAAAAAGTGGTTGTAAGAGTTTCTGGACTTAAGGAGTTACAACAAGTAAAAAGACATGCTATTGATTTGAATCTTCCATGGTCTGAAGTATCAGATGCAGGACATACGCAATTATCTCCTGGTACAACAACATGTCTATCCATTGGACCTGCACCTGAAAATTTAATTGATAAAATTACTGGAGATTTTAAATTACTTTAGATGTTTTCTTGGAATGAGATATAACCCTGTAAGATGTTTTTTTAAACATGAATAAAAAGGGCTTATTGGTTGTTTTCTTTTTTGGTGGAATAATGCTCACCTCTGGATTTGGATTGTCTAGTATGATAGCTCCTGCTGACGATGACTCTGATGTCACACTAACTGGAACTCCTGCTGATAATTTCCCTGAAGATCAAAGAACTACATTTTGCAGTTCTGGTAGCGATGCTAAATCCACCAAGTATGTTCAAGAATATTTAATTCCAACAGAATGTAGTAATCCTTTAGCTATTGTATCTGATTATGACGGTAATGCTTGGTTTGCTCAAACCAACACTGGTAATATTGCAAAATTTGATCCTATTACTGAAACATTTACTGAATATGATAATCCTATCTGGCCTGATGGTGCTCGTTCAATGATGTGGGGAATTGATTATGCTCCTGATGGTTCTATTTGGTTTACTGATGAAACATATGATTCTGTTTGGAAATTTTCCAGCATTACTGAAGAATATGATAGATTATCTTATCCTTCTGATGATAATTCATTACCCCAAAAATTAATTGTAGATGGTTCTCAAATCATTATCAATGATTTTACCGGTAACAAACTTACAATTTTAAATATTAATCTCTCCGATGAAGAAGTTAACTATCTTAGTATTCCATCTGCACTTGATGATTCTGTGACTGCTGACTTTGCATTAGACGCAAATAATGACATATGGTATACAAATTGGTTATACCAACAAGGTGGATTTTTGGTCAAATTTAACCAAGATGGTTATCTTGACGCTGTATCCAAATCTGGTGAGCAATTTTTACCTCTAGTTGATTTTATTAATGCATACGCGTTACCTGTACAATTACTCACTCCTAATGGCATAACTTTCTCAGATGATGGACTTCTTTGGATTGTGGATACCACTTCCTCTTCCTTCTTTAGTTTTGATCCTTTGTCTGAAGAATTTATTCAGTATGTTACAGCAGACCCTATACTTGAAACATATGGCAATCAAACAGGTATCATTACATCTCCTATCTCTAGACCTTATTGGATAGAAAATAATGATCAAGGACAACTCGTATTCAATGAGCAAACTGCAAATAACATCTCTGTGATGGATCCAGGTAAACAATCTCTTGTGGAATATCACGTACCTTCAAAAAATCCTAACTGGGGTGATTGTGATAACGGTGTATCTGTTTTAGAAAATTGTGGAATTGCACAAATCTTTGATTTTACAATATCTGGTGATAAAATTTGGTTTACTGAATGGGTTGAAAATAAAATCGGTGTGGTGGACACTGCTGTACCATTACCCGTTGAAATACAACTTGAATCTGATCAGATAAAACTTTCTCCAGGCGATTCTGCTAATTTCCATTTCATAATATCTCCACAATTTAACAATGGCAACTTGGGACTTTCATCTATTGTATCTACAACACATGATTTTCTAAATGTTAATTTCATTCACGATTCTGTTGAAACCTTTCAACTAGAGTATGATGAACCTGTTCCACTTCATGTTGATGTTTCTGCTTCCGACGATGCATTGCCTGGAACATACAAAATTTTACTTGGTGTGGAATCTGATGATGTTGCAATTAGTAAATTTCTTACAGTGATAATAGAGTGATACCTGATATTGACTCTCAAATAGGAATCTCTCTATACACCACAAAATTCGCTGGTATTGGCGGAAAAATTAGAATTAGTCCTGAAGATTTTGAGGTATCTGAATTAATTTCTAAGCGTGCAACAAACTCCATCACTAATGAGGGCGGTTATGCTCTTTACAAATTAAAAAAGAAAAAAATTGATACTAATCATGCCTTATCTGGTGTATTTAGAAAAACAGGTGTTCGGTTAAAATCTCTGGGATTAAAAGACGCATCTGCCGTAACTGAACAATTCGTTGGCTCACCTCATAAGGGTAAACCTATTGAAGATTTTTCCACTGAGAAATACTCTCTTACAAAAATTGGATTTACAAAAAAACCGCTGTCTAAAAAAGAGATGATTGGCAATAATTTTAAAATACACATTTCTGATTGCTCTGATGATTTATCTTCCTTTACTGAACATGACCAAATTTTAAATTTTTATGGTTATCAGAGATTTGGCTCAAAAAGACCTGTAACTCATTTAATTGGTAAGGCTATTCTGCAAAGAGATTTTGATATGGCTGTTGATTTGATTTTATGTTTTACTTCCTCATATGATTCAGCAGAAAATACTGAAATTCGTGAAAAACTTTCTGATAAGGCAAATTATGGAAAATATTATGATCAAGTTCCGTCTCAAATGGATATTGAACGAATTGTTTTAAAAGAAATGATGGATCATGATGACTCAATACGCGCTATACGTGCAATTCCATTATCTTTAAGACGGTTTTACATTCAAGCTTACCAGTCATTTATTTTTAATAAATCTCTTAGTGCTGCATTTTTAGACGGTGAGAATTTGTTTGAATCTAAATCTGGGGATGTTTGCTATGATTCTAAAAGCATTATTGGTAAATTCAAAGATGGCGTTGAACAATATCTTTCATTACCTTTTGTTGGATATTCCTATTACAAAAAAACAAGATTTGATCATCAAATCTCTAAAATTTTAAGTCAAGAGGAAATTACTCCTAAAGATTTTTTCATTAAAGAGATGCAAGAAGTTAGCAGTGAGGGTGGTTTTAGGCAAGCTGCAATTCATTGCTCTGATTATTTATCTGAAAACAATAATGTTGAGTTCTCTTTGTCTCGTGGTTCTTTTGCAACTATTTTGCTGCGAGAAATTATGAAACCTACAGATCCTCTTGTCGCTGGTTTCTAATTTTTCTTATTTTTAAAATATTTAAGACAATGCCTGTTCCAATTACTGTGATTCCTACGACCATAATTCCAATTCCATAAGTAATCCAATTTGGATTGGCATACATGAAAGATGACTCTGGACCTATTGCTGACTGTCCTTGAAGGTCAAAAATTAATCCAAAAATGAATATGATGCTGCCAATTCCAATCACTGAATACATTTTTTCCATAATTTCTTCATGCACTTTCTATTAAAAAGGGTAAACAGAATTGATACTTTGAGCAAATCATTTTCTGATTCTATTTTTAATGATTTTCTAATGACTTAATGGAGTGTACGACTGGAATGGTGATTCTGAATCATCTCATCACAAATATTTGGGCTTGATACTCTTTGTATCGTCAGCCCTTTTGGCAATAATCCTATTTCTTATTTTTTATCCTCAAATTGAGGCCATCAATGAAGAATCTCCAATTTTAATAAATTTGATGTTTCTTCCTGCTATGGCTGTAGGGTTTCTTTATGGGACTAAAATCACACAACGCGCTGTTAACCCCTCCGAAATTCAAAGTCCAGTTAAAAGATCCATTGTAAAAATATTCTTATTCTTTTTTGTAATTGGTGGTATGTTTAGCTCTGTTAATTTTGCAATTAATGGGGGGAGTGTGATGCCTTCAGTCTCTATTTTTGAAGACGGGTTGTTGAAATGGCTACATACTTTTGTTGTGGCAAATGGCGGTGCTACTTTTCTCATTATTACCAGTATTGGATTAATGGCAGCAGCAACAAAAAGAATCGTAGGGTTGGATTCCGGATTTTTAAATAGACTTGTTTCTTCTGTAGGTACTTTTGTTTTTGTTACTATTCTTGTGTTAAGTTTTACAAAATCTGATCCTACTTCCTCTGGTGTGTTCTTGTATACTTTTTATCAGGCTGGGATTGTTGGCGGTGCATTTTATGCCATGAATAAATTGACTAAAGACAAAAACATGATGTCTGATTTTTCAAATGGATATTAAATTTATAATTTAACTATCTCCTAATTTGACACATATTCTTAATTTCTAGTGTTACTGTAGACTTTCTATGGGATTTCTAGATAAAATCAAAAAAAGTATTGAATTAAAACAACGTATGCCTGATGATGAATCTGTTGAAAAAGCTGAGAATAAAATAATAAAATTAAAAAAGACGTTGGAAAAAAATCCTAATAATTCTAAAATTATCACTGAATTATACATGTACTATGTTGAAATATCTGACACTGAAAAAAAAATTGAATGTCTAAAAAAACTATCACAACTATTACCTGGTGATTTTTATTCATTTCAACAACTTGCTGACATCTATCTGAATGAATTTGGAGATACTAAACAAGCAAAAATCTATCAAAACCAAGCTAATGACATAAAAAATTCTTTCTAGTTTTTTAATTAATTATGCGTATGACTTA
>JABHXI010000172.1 GCA_018657375.1 Candidatus Nitrosopumilus sp.
CATTGGTTTAGTGACAAGAAATTTAATTTTAGTATCTTTTTGAAATTTCATTACATCTGTAACTGCATTTTTTACTTTTTTACCTGGATATAGAAAATATGGAACTATTGTAAGTGAATCAATATCTTGTTTTAGACATTTCTCAATTCCATCTTCGATATATGGCGGTTCAACTTCTAAAAAACAAAAATCAACGAAATTATAATCTCCTTTAGCCTTAATTCCCTCGCATATGACCTCTAATTCTTCAGATGCCTCTCTTTGTCGACTTCCTCTGTCTATTAGTAATAATCCTCGTTTCATTCTATCTTCCTCGCAATTGCTATTGTTAAATTTGGTGGAAATTTTTGCTTTTCTACAATCAATTCTCCGTTTGATACTTTAATTGCAGCAGCTTCAGAAACACTTGCTGTTCCTTCAAATGCTTTAACTGTACTAGATGGATTTGGAGTTATTATTTCAGCAAGTTCTTCTCTATCAACATACTCTACAGGTATTTTCATTTCTTTTCCAAGATCAATTAACCCTTGGACATCTTTAGGTTTTTTTATTGAAACCAATTTTGCAATACATTTTGAACTTAGATTAAATTTTTCTAAACAATCTTCTATTCCATTCCTGATTGTATCTTTTGTTGTATCCCAATGTAACCCGATACCAATAACTAAATTTTGAGGACGATATATTACAGATTCTTGAGCTAATTCATTATCGATAATTTCTTCAGAAATTATAAGATGAGCTTTAGAATTTGATTTTTTTAATTCTTCTAAACTATCATAGATTGTAACATTTTTTGGTAATTGTTTGTACCATTTTGTATTGCCTGTTTGTTGAAAAACACCAATTGGTTCTGAATTTACCATGTGAGCACTAATTTTGGTTACAGTTGTTTCATCATCAATTTTCCAGCCAAACTCTCTACCTACCAAATCCACTACAATTGTTTTGTTTACATCTGCAGCAGTTGTTATCACAGGTAATGCGTTTAATTTTTCAGCAATTTCTTGAGCTAATTCATTTGCTCCACCAATATGTCCTGATAATACACTGATTACAAAAGTCATTTTATCGTCAATAACAATTACTGCAGGATCTGTTTTCTTATCTTTCAAATGGGGCGCAATTAATCTAATTACTGCACCTAAAGAAAATAAGCAAATTAATGCATTAGAATTTTTAAAAAGTTCAATAATTTTATCTGATGTAGCCTCAGAATACCATGTAATGTTCTTATTTTCATTTGATAATTTACTTGGTACAAAAACATTCCAATTAGGGAATAGTTCTTTTAATTTCCCTCCAATATTGACTCCGTTTTTAGTAATTGCAAGAACTGATACATTTTCCATACTCAAAACTTTCTCACTTTAATAAAATACCTTACTCCTGTGATTCTCTAGCCAGAATTTCCCCTTCAAAATCAAACAATATTACATCTATTGGAACTTTTTCTTCAGAATGTTTTCTCATATGTTTGTAAGTTTCACTGCAAATTAGTTCAAAAAATCCAGTTATACTATTTTCTTTAATAATTTCTGAAACATGTCTAGCTGTGTTTGCTTTTTTAATACTTTCAATAACTTTTTCATCTGCATTTGCTTTTTTTGCTAATTCTGATAAAAAGTTCATATCTACTTTTGATCCTTTAACATGAGTTTGTTTAACACCTGCAGCCATTTTTGCTAGTTTTCCAATAAACCCAACCACGTATGCTTTTTTGATATTTTTTCTACCGCATTGTTGTATTGTATATCCTGAAAAGTCTCCCATTTGTACAAAACAATGTACTGGCAAGTCAACTATTTTTTTTGCACATTCTTCACTTCTTCCACCAGTTGTTAATACTACTGTTTCATTTCCTGCTGCAATTGCAACATCCAAATTTTGTCTAATTGATGCTGCATATGATGCTGTAGAAAATGGAATTACAATTCCACTAGTTCCTAAAATTGAAATTCCATCTCTAATACCTAATCTAGGATTGTCAGTTTTTGGTGCTAATTCTTTTCCTTTTGGAACTGAAATCACAACTTTGATTCCTTTTTTCTCGAGAATTTCTTTTCCAATATCTCTTAAATTCTCATTAATCATTTTTTTAGGTACGGGATTAATTGCAGGTTTTCCTATTTCTAAACCTAAACCTTGTTTTGTAACTATTCCCACACCTTCAGCTCCATCAATATCAATTTCATTTATTTTCTCTGTAAATGATAATTCAACAATAATTTCCGCACCATGAGTTACATCTGGATCGTCTCCACCATTTTTTATCACAGAACATTTTGCTTTATCATTTTTAAATTCACAAGAGTGTATTGGAATTTGAATAAAGGATCTTCTAGGTAAAATAATACTAACATTTTGAATTTTTTCTTGATTAATAATTGACAATAGTGCAGTTTTTGCAGCTGCAGTCGCACAACTTCCAGTAGTATATCCTGTTTTTAATTTAATTTTTTCTTCTACCATGATTATTTAATTCATTTTCTAGTATTAACTCTTATTTCATTATTTTAAAAATTCTCTGAATAGATTTAAAATTAAAAGTAATTTAAGATAATTATGGCTAAACGTATCAAAGTGACTGTTACTGGGGCAAATGGATTTGTTGCAAAAAATCTCAGGAAATATTTGTCTAAACATAACATTGATTTAATTTCAATTTCACGAAGTAATTTTAAAGAATATGATAACGAAGTTAAAATAATTTCAAAAAGTTATGATGAAAAAATTATTATTAATAAAATTAAAAATTCTGATGTATTAATTCATCTAGTAGGTATTGGAAAGCAATCTGTTAATATTGACTACGAAATGATAAATGTTGAATTTACAAAACATCTTGTAAATTTAGCTAGAAAAGCAAAAATTAAAAAAATTATCTATAATAGTGGTCTTGGAGTTTCTAGTAAAACTTCGGTAGGATACTTCATCTCTAAATATAAGGCAGAAAAAATTATTATGAGTTCAGGTTTAAACTACACTATTTTTAGACCGTCCTATATTGTTGGAAAAGATGATTTATTTACAAAATTTTTAAAAAAACAGATTAAACTCAAAATAATTGAAATTCCAGGTTCTGGAAATTATTCAATACAGCCAATTTCCATCAATGATGTGGTAAAAGTTTTTCATCAATCCCTTGATCAAATTAAATTTAAAAATAAAATAATTGATCTTGTTGGTCCTGACTATCTTACATTTGAACAATATGTAAAACTTTTTTCTAAAAATACTGGGACAAAAATTAAAAAAATCAATTTAGAAAATGCATATTATGATGCTATAACTAATTCAAAATCTAATTTTGGAGTAGATGATTTGAATATTCTAATTGGTGATTTCAAAGGAAATTATAATAAATTACAAAAAATAACCCAGATGAAATTTGAATCTGTTATAGAATTATTAAAGTCCGGCAGACTGCTTTAATGTTTCTGCCTTGTCTGTTTTTTCCCAAGTGAATTCCGGCTCATTTCTTCCAAAATGACCATATGCTGCTGTTTTTTTATAAATTGGTCTTTTCAAATCTAATTGTGAGATGATACCTGATGGTTTCATATCAAAATTCTTTCTAACTAATTCTTCTATTTGATTTTCTGGAATTTTATTTGTTCCAAAAGTATTAACATAAAGTGACACTGGTTCAGCTACACCGATTGCATATGCAACTTGAACTTCACATCTATCAGCAAATTTGGCTGCAACAAGGTTCTTTGCAATGTATCTGCACATGTAACATGCTGATCTATCTACTTTAGATGGATCTTTTCCTGAGAAAGCTCCGCCTCCATGTCTTCCAAATCCGCCATAGGTATCCACAATTATTTTTCTTCCAGTTAAACCTGCATCGCCGTGAGGTCCTCCAATCACAAATATTCC
>JABHXI010000173.1 GCA_018657375.1 Candidatus Nitrosopumilus sp.
AGTCGCTGTCAAATTAGTTGGAAACCAGGGCAAGGTTATGGGTATTGATTTAGCATATGTTGAAGAGATAACTCATGCACATCTAGTTCGAGACGACATTCAAAATGAACATTTGCCTGATGAGATTTTATCCTATTTTGGACGTAAAGTAGGCGCTGTAATTTGTGATCTTTCGCCTCAAGTAACCGGAAATTGGTCTTTGGATCATGCAAGACAGATTTCTCTTAATTATGATTGTACCAAAATTATGGACAAGGTTTTAGCCCATAGAGGAAACGCTGTTTTTAAAATATTTGACGGTGAATATACTTTGGAGTTTAGAGATTACATCAAGAAAAAGTTTTCTAGGGTTAATCTTACGAAACCTGCTGCTAGTAGAAAACAAAGTAGTGAGCTATACTGTGTCTGTATGGGTTTTACTGGATAAATTAAAATATTTTCATTATTTCGTGTATGTTTGCATTAGTCCTAAATCCTGTTGGATTAAATGATGTTGCGCTAGAAAGAAATCCGTTTTCTTTCAACTTTGATATTATTTTTTCTAGTTTGGGCGGGGATGATTTCATTTTTTTAGCAATCTCGTCTAATGTAAAAAACATTCCAGGGATTTCTGATTCCTCAAGACACTTGTAGAGTGTTTTCTCACATGATTTTTTTATTTTCAAATTTGGTATTTCTTCAATCATATTTTCAACATATTCCTTATCAAAAATCTTTCCAATCCATAGCGGCCCTGCAATGCTGGTTTTTAATTCACATAATTCACATTCATGTTTTTGTTCTAAGGATATTTTTCTGTGTCCGCAATTTTTACAATGAATGATGTACCCTAAATTTTCTTCTTGGTCTACATGATTGAGAATTTTCACATATGTTCTATAGTAATGCATTTCACTTTCTACAAACATTGGAATAATTTTAACACCTAATCTGGCAGCCACAGTCCGTAGGCTTCCTAAAATTAGTCTGATGGCCATTTCATTTCTATATTCCACTCTTACTGGAATTCCGCCGTACTTCCTCTTACATGCGCCTTGGAATAATCCGTTTAGAACTTGAAGATCTGTTGCTGCAGTGGATAGCATGCCTCCGTGCACTGTTGCCCTGATTCCACAGTCAAAAAATTCGGCAGGAGAGCCAAATGGATCAATGTCTACCAGTGCGCCTCTTTTTCCCTTCCTAGAATGCTCGCTTAGAAATACGCATGCCTCTTTTTCAGAAAATTCAATGTTTTTTAAATTATTTAGATTGGCTGAATGTCTTGCCATTTCTAGTGCTGTTGGATTTAGATCATTAATTGTTACACTTTCCATTTTTAATTCATTTGCAACTCGTAATCCTCTTGCCCCAACTCCTGTTAACCCTTCCAAGAAAATTTTTGGACCTTCAAATTTTTTTAAAAATGCCGCATATGCAATTATTGAAAAATCTCTGTTTGTTCTTGCTTTGGGATTGAAAAATGCCGGTTTTATCGGTGGAGCTTTTTCTGTCAATGATTTTTTTGGAACTAATATTTTTGTACTGCCTTCTATAATTTCTTGAAATAAGTCATTTGATACTTCCAATTGTTTTTCTAGTATTTCATAAGGTATAACGGTTTAATACTTGTTTTTTTCAGACAAAATTCGTGCAAATTTGTGGAATTGACGATGCTGGACGTGGTGCCCTGTTGGGTCCTCTAGTTATAGCTGGAGTTTCTTTGGAAAAGAAAAATTTGAGAAAATTAACTTCTCTTGGCGTAAAGGATTCAAAAAAACTTTCTCCAAAAATACGTGAAAATTTATATAAAAAAATTATTCAAACCGTTGACAATTATTATGTTGCAAAAATTCCTCCACGTTCTATTGATGCTAGTGTTAGGAAACACCTTCTAAATAATTTGGAGGCAAAATATATGGCAAAAGTTGTTTCAAAATTAGATGCTGATATCTCATATGTTGATTCATGTGATGTCAATCCTCTTAGATTTGGCAAGGAAATTTCTGCTCTTTCTGATGGCCATAAAATCAAATCATATCATCATGCTGATAGCCGTTTTGTAGCCGTTGCTGCGGCATCTATCCTTGCTAAGGTAACTAGAGATAGATCTATTGGAATATTGAGAAAAACACATGACCTTGGAAGTGGTTATCCATCAGATTCTGTGACAGTCAAATTTGTAAGTAAATATTATAAAAAAAATCATACTGTGCCTGTTTTTGTGCGTAAAAGTTGGAAACCTGTTCAAAAAATAATGGGTAAAAATTAGTTTTTATATTTTGCAATTACCATTGCGTGATCTTTATCGTATGGGTGCAAGTCTATGGATTCTAGAATTTCAAATTTTTCCCTTAGTTTCTGTATTTCTTCTTCCACGATTCTTTTTGGTGCTTTTGTAACGTCTATACTTCTAGTTTTGATAACTAGAAAGAATAATCCCTCTTTTTTTAGAAACATGTCACAATTATCTATGGCAATTTTTGTTTGGTCTGGCTGTGCTATGTCTACATATACGACATCTACTTTTCCAAACACTGAAAAATATTCTTTAGGTTTTCTTGCATCTTGCAATATTGGCATTACATTTGATCTGTGGGTTGCTACCCTGTCTAGGAAATCCCTTGCAACTCTACTTGCATGCTCTACTGCAAAAACCAATCCGTTTGGTCCCACAATGTCTGAAACGTGACTTACTGTTGTTCCTGTTGATGCACCTAGATACAATACCTTTGTTTTATTTTTAAAAGGAAAATTTTCTAATCCGTTCATTATTGCTGCTGCTAATTTGCTTCTAAATGGATCCCATAATCTGAATTCCACTCCTTTTTTAATAATTAATTTTTCTTTGTACACTTGATTTCCTGGAACTAAATTTTCAGTAGAAATTTTTTGTTCTCCTTCGTATTTTATCCAAAAATATGATTGATTATCTTCTTCCAAACTTCTTTCTCTTTGAATCGGATCTTTCGTTTCTGTCTCCATAGCTGGACCTTTCACTTCTGCCACCGGATCTTTCGTTTCTGTCTCCATAGCTGGACCTTTCACTTCTGCCACCGGATCTTTCGTTTCTGTCTCC
>JABHXI010000034.1 GCA_018657375.1 Candidatus Nitrosopumilus sp.
TCAGCTAATGCTACAGATGCTGCAGTAAGAGCAGCACATCTAGTTCCACCGTCAGCCTGTAAAACTTCAATAAATACATCAACTGCAGTTCTTGGGAATTTATCCAACATTACGGCAGGCTCTAATGCTTCTTTGATTACTTTGGAAATTTCAATTTCTCTTCTTGAAGGTGCCGGTCTTTTTCTCTCACCTACAGAAAATGGTTCCATGTGATATCTAACTCTTAAAATTCCAGTGTCAGTATTTGACATGTGTTTTGGATGAACATCTCTAGGTCCAAAGACGCCAACTAAGATTTTGTTATCGCCAAATTCAATATATGCTGAACCATCAGCGTTTTTTAATCCACCAGCTTTAATCATAATTTTTCGTGGTTCGTCTATTTTACGTCCGTCACAGCGAATGCCGTTCTCATCCAAGAGTACCATGGTTGCATCTCTTCCACCCATTATGATTCGTCCTTTTCATTTAACATATCTTGAATTAAGTCAGTAAGGTTAGCAATATGTGCTTTTTCATTAACCATCTCAATTGCCTTTTTGGCTTTTGATAGCCCTTCAGCAGATTCACATGCAACTACGACCCAGCCATTTTGACCAATTGTTACGGCTGCGTTTGTACCATTTTCAATCATCTGAATCATGCTACCCTTCTTTCCAATTAATCGTGGAACTTTACTTGTTGAAATTTTTACCAATACACCGTCATCAATTTTACCCAAGTCCCTATCGGAGATGGTTATGAGAGGATCTCTTGTTCTGTCAAAATTAGCAATTCTAGCAGCTACAAGATCTCCTGTTTTGAGTTTACTTGAAAGTTCATCGGAATGAGTAGAGAAATCACGTCCAAATACATCCATTGCAGGTAAAAATCCGATATAGCATGAATTGATATCCAATTCCCAAGACAGTGAAGTATGAGAAACTACTTTGCCAATAACAAGATCGTCAATTTTTGGAAGGTATTTTCCAGTTAAAGGAATGACTTTAACAGAATCATCATAAATTTCAGAAATACCAACAACTGTAGAAATTATATCGTTCCCTTCAAGTATGACATTTTGTTCAGGTCTGAAAGGTCCGCTAGTAACAACATCACCAGGAATAACATATTTTCTTCTATCTGCCATTATTTCATTACCTCAACAGATGCAGAACCCTTTGTAATAGATCCCAATTTATCAATCACGTTTGGTCTGGCTGCTGCGGGTATTTCAAGTATTGCTTTTAGTGAGCCGTTATTTTGCCATTCTTCTTTTTTTAGAGAACCAACAGATTTCAAAACAGAATAAGATTGTGAAGCATATTGTGCAGGTATTGTAATTTCTAATTGTAGATTTTCAGATTTTAAAGCAATAATTGAACGTAATTTATCCACAATGTCAGCCACTTGTTCTTCAACACCTTTCTGAGGGTCAATGGTAACACGGCCATCTTTCAATGCCAGTTCAATTCGTAATGGAGGATGTGGCAAATGAGTTCTAGGATCAACGTATGTTTTAGCAATAAATTCTACAATTTGTTTTCTTTTTTGATCAACCATCTTCCTTCTTTGATCGGTTGTAAGATTCAGATCTCCCTTCTCAAACATTATTTGAGCAATTTCGGTCTTATCTTCAGTTTTAAAAGCTGCGAGTAATTTTTCCGTAGATGGCTTAGTGCCTTTTCCATAATCAGTATAAATCTCATCGGATATCAAGACTGATGAAATGTCTTTTTTCTTACCTAGCTTGTAATCCAAAGCAGGATCAGGTTTTACTATAATCTCAAATTTTTCACCTTCAAAAGAATATCGAACTAAAGTAGTATCAGCCATTTCTAAATTACATATTATAATTTACTATTTATCTATACGTAAAACTAGCTAGATTTTTATGTGCACTTTGCCAATTTTTAACAAGATTTGTCATCATTAGACGTAATTACAAAAGATTCTGAAAAAATATCCATAAAGCTAAAAGGGGTTCCGCTACAATATGCAAATGCACTTAGACGTGTATGCTTAAACGGAGTTACTGTTTTTGCAGTAGATACGGTAGACATTATTTCAAACACTTCAGTACTACCAGATGAAGGTTTAGCACACAGATTAGGCTTAATTCCATTAAAAACAGATTTGAAAAAATTCAATGAACCGTCAAAATGTGACTGTCAAAGTGAATCAGGTTGTTCAAACTGCAAAGTTTTACTAGTTTTAGACTCAGGAGTAGCAGAAGAAACTAGAACAGTATTATCTGGCGAATTATCATCTGAAGACGATTCAGTAAAACCATCTGCAGACAAAATTCCAATCATACAATTAGCTCCGGGTCAAGAAATCAAAGTTGAATGCTATGCAAGATTGGGAAGAGGAACAGAGCATGCAAAATGGAACTCAGCAAACATATCAACACTTGTAGATTCAGATAAAGAAAATGAGAAAATTCTAACAGTAGAGTCCACAGGAGCATTAGCACCAGAACAGATCATTCTTGCAGGCATAGAAGAAGTATCTAACAAAATTGTTGAATTCAAAGACATGATCAACAAAATTGAAGAATAGTAGAACATAGACATTATATTTGGGTTTTGAAGCGTATTATTCACATGACAAATCAAGTTGTTATTAGAATGGCAAGCGATCTTAGAAAAGCATCAGTTGCAAACGATGCCCCAATTTGGCGTAAATTAGCAGAATATGCATTAAAACCATCAATAGCAAGAAGAGACATCAATGTAAATAGAATCAACGAGTTAACTAAAGAGAATGATACAGTAGTATTTCCGGGTAAAGTTCTAGGAACAGGAGCAATATCACATAAAATTACACTATGTACATTTTCAATTTCAAACGCTGCAGCAGCTAAAGTCTTAGCAAGCGGTGGAAAATTAATTTCACATTCAGATTTAATCAAACAAAACCCAACAGGCAAAGGAGTAGTACTACTTGGCTAATGGAAGAATTAACAAACCTGCTGGAAGAAATTCAAACACTTCTAAGCAAGAAATTGTTATCAGAGTAGATAGGCCAGTTGTTGTAGATGCAACAAATCACATTGCGGGTAGATTGGCATCAAATGTTGCAAAACTACTATTGCAAGGTCAAAGAGTCACAGTAGTTAATTGTGAAAAAATTATGATGAGTGGAAAAAGAGAGACACAAATTAGAGAGTACAGGGAATTTTTAGAGATTAACAGTATCATCAACTACAAGCATGGACCAGTCCACTACAGAAGACCAGATACAATGATGGCAAAAATGATTCGTCAAATGTTGCCATTCGATAGAAAACCATCAGGCAAACTAGCATTTGCAAGACTTCGAACATATATCGGAGCACCAAACAACACAAAGCCAATTGAAAAAATTCAATTTGAAAAAGCATTAATCACAAGAGCGGCATCTAATTATACACCATTAGCAGAGATATGTAGAGTAATAGGGTGGACTGAATGACAACTCCAAAAACTGAAATTTATTTTGCAACTAGAAAAACAGCTAGCGCACACGTGTACATTACAAAAGGTGTAGGTAAAGTTAGAATTAACAATGTTCCAGTTGAAATGATACCACAAGAAACTGCTCGCGAAGTTATTTTAGCACCACTTGAAATTACAGGTGATTTAAGAGAGAAAATAGACATCTCAGTTAGAGTAACAGGAGGAGGATTTATGGGTCAAGCCAGTGCAATTGCAACTGGAATTACAAGAGCGCTAATAGGTTGGACAAAATCTAAAAAAGAACCAAAAGATCATCCATTTCCAAAATCAACTAGAGAAGACTTAAGAAAACGAATCGATGATTTTGATAAATACCTAGTAAGTGGAGATGCCAGACAAAAAGAACCAAAGAAATTTGGCGGACCTGGTGCAAGAAGAAGAAAGCAGAAATCATACCGTTAGACTGTGAAGGCCATAATTTTAGCAGGCGGAAAAGGTACCAGAGGAAAACCATATACAGAATATTTTCCAAAAGCTATGATCCCAATCAACGGGAAGCCAATTGTAGACTATGTTGTAAGATATCTAAAAACATTTAATTTCATAAAAGAGATAATCATAATTTCAGATTATGAAGGGCTAGGAGGTCAAATTAAAAACTACTACGGAAGTCAAAAAAAGATCAAATTTATTCAAGATTCACAAACAGGTACAGGCGGAGATTTACTTCATATCGAGAAAGAGATCAAAGGAGAATCAGAATTCCTATTATGGTTTGTAGACAATCTATGTGCAGTAGATATAAAAAAAATGAGAAGCGTATTCAAAGAAAAAAATAGTTCCGCATGCATTGCCACCAGAACAAAAAGAAAGGAAGAAACAGGTTTTGCAACAGTTGAAGATGGAATAATCAAAGAGTTTAAAGAAAAACCGACAATGAAGCTACAATTATCAGAATGTCTTGGAATCTATATGCTCGGAAAAGACATTATTGAAAAAATAAAGAAAAAGAAAAGTCAGAAACAGATCAATTTATCATACGACATTCTACAAGAACTATCAAAAGAGGGCAAAGTAAGCGCTTACGATATAGCAGAAAAAGAATGGATTGATGCAGAATCGCCGATGGTTTTAGAGAGAAACGAGAAATTAGTAACGAAAATCATAAAACAGATGGGACTGTAGATTTTTCTTCAAATTGACATATCTCACCTTCAAATTGAAAAGTTTGTGCAATGTCATCCAACCCATCTAGAAGAATTTTTTTCTTGTGAGAATTTATTTCAAAATGTATATCATCAAAAGAGGTTTTAATGATTTGATTTTTCAAATCGACCTCAACAGAATTAGTTTCCTTCAATAATTTTTCCACTATTTTTGAGTCCAATGAAATTGGCAATATTCCATTCTTGAAACAATTACTAAAGAAAATATCTGCAAAAGATGAAGAAATTATTACGGAAAAACCATAATCATCCAAAGCCCAGACAGCGTGCTCCCTGCTAGAACCACATCCAAAATTATCACCGGCTACGAGAATTTTTGAATCAGAATACTTTGAATCGTTTAGTATGAAATCAGATTTTATATTTTTATTTTCATCGTACCTCCAATTAAAAAACAAGAATTTTCCAAATCCAGATTTTTGGACTAATTTTAAAAATTGTTTTGGAATAATTTGATCAGTGTCAACATTGACCATGTCAAGCGGTGTTACAATACTTTTTACATTTTCAAATGGTTTCATTTTAATTCAAATCCAATTTCCTTACATCGACAAAATGACCATGGATTGCAGCAGCAGCTGCCATCACAGGGCTAACCAAATGAGTTCGGCCACCATTACCTTGTCTGCCTTCAAAGTTTCTATTTGAAGTACTAGCACATCTTTCACCAGGAGACAAAATATCAGGATTCATCCCTAGACACATGCTACATCCAGCCTCCCTCCATTCAAAATTAGCATCGGTAAAAATTTTATCCAATCCCATTTGTTCAGCTTGTTTTTTTACCATCTGTGAACCAGGAACCACCATTGCACTCACATTTGAGGCAACTTTTTGACCTTGAATAATTTTAGATGCTTCAATAAGGTCTTCCAATCTTGCATTAGTACAAGATCCGATAAACACTCTATCAATTTTAATATCTTCAATCATAGTTCCAGGCTTAAGATCCATGTATTCAAGTGCTTTTTCAGCACCTTTCTTTTGGTTAGGATCTCCATTAGAGAATTCATCAGGGGACGGAATAGGCTCATCAACATCACAAGTCATTCCAGGATTAGTTCCCCAACTTACCTGAGGAGTAATATCGTTAATGTCTAAAATAAATTGTTTGTCAAATGTTGCGTCAGAATCGGTTTTAAGATCATCCCTCCAAGAATCAACAAGAGACTCATAATTTTTTGGAGTGTATTCTCTATTTCGTAAATAATCAAAAGTTTTTTCATCAGGTGCAATTAATCCCGCACGGGCACCACCTTCAATGGACATATTGCAAATGGTCATTCTCTGATCCATAGAGAGATCACTTATCCCCTCACCACGATATTCAATAACGGTTCCAGTTCCGCCAGCAGTTCCAATATTTTTGATAATTGAAAGAATAATGTCTTTTGCAGTTACGGCATGAGTGTTAGTTCGTTTTCCTTCAACTCTAACTTCAAATGTTTTTGGTTTTTCTAACCATAATGTTTGAGATGCCAATACATGTTCGACTTCACTAGTTCCAATTCCCAAAGCTAATGCGCCAAAAGCTCCGTGAGTTGATGTATGACTGTCACCACAAACAATGGTAGAACCAGGTAAAGTTATGCCTAATTGAGGACCTATCACATGAACAATCCCCTGGTTAGGACTGTCAATATCAAATAATTTAATTCCAAAATCTTTGCAGTTATTTTCAAGTGTTTTAATTTGGATAGAGGAAGTTTGATCCAGCATGGGTAAAGAACGATCAGTAGTTGGAACATTATGATCCATCGTAGCAATTGTCAAATCAGGACGTCTGACTTTTCTATTGTTCATACGCAATCCATCAAATGCCTGAGGGGATGTCACCTCATGTACAAGATGTCGGTCTATGTAAATTAAATCAGGTTCATTTTGTTTTTCAACAACAACATGAGATTCCCAAATTTTTTCAAAAAGTGTTTTTCCCATTTTAATCCTGATCTGGCTTATACTTGAATAATCCACCGGCTGCAATTATTTTTCCAATAATTTCAGAAAAAGGTTTCATTTTGTATGTTTGATTTTTTGTAATATTCTTTATTTCATTTTTTGAAACATCAATATCAATCTCATCGCCTTCAGAAATTCCATCATATGCGTCTTGATCAATTTCAATAGGTAGCAAAAAAGCACCATCGACAGAATTTCGATAAAATATTCTTGCAAAAGATAAAGCAAGAATTGCCTTTACACCACAGTGAGACAATGCAATCGGAGCGTGCTCCCTGCTAGAACCACATCCAAAATTCTTTCCAGATAGAATAAAATCACCTTCTTTCACTTTAGAATGAAAATCAGGATCTAATCCCTCCATAGCATGAGTTGCAAGTTCGGCATAATCGTGGACTTTTAGATATTGTCCGGGAATAATTACATCAGTATCAATATTATCACGGGGATATTTTATGATGTTTCCCTTCATAGCAAATCCCTCGGATCAGTAATTTTTCCAGTTACTGCAGAAGCTGCTGCAACCATAGGTGATGAAAGATATGTTTGAGATTCAACATGACCCATTCGTCCAGGGAAGTTCCTATTAGTTGTGCTGATGCAGATTTCATCTTTTGCCAATACGCCCATATGTGCACCACAACATGCACCACACGTAGGTGGGCCAACTGTCACGCCGGCATCTAAGAAAATTTTCAACAATCCATTTTCCATGGCACGTTGATAAATTGAAATTGCTGCAGGTAAAATTTCAGTTCTAATCTTTACTTTTCGTCCTTTGAGTATTTTTGCTGCAGAGACTAAATCTTCGTATTTTGCACCAGTGCAAGAACCAATGTATGATTTATCTAATTCGACTGACGGAGCTTCGCCTACAACACATGTATTATCAGGTGAGAAAGGCTTTGCAATCATAGGTTCCATTTCTGAACTTTCATATTCAAATATTTTAGAATATTCAGCATCAGAATCACCAGTAACTAAATTAAAATTTGATGCACCTCGCTGGGAAAGATAATCAACTACTTTTTGATCAGGCTCTACAATTCCATTTTTAGCTCCAGCTTCAGTGGTCATATTACACAAAGTCAATCTACTTTCAACGGACATTTCATCAATTCCACTTCCACCAAATTGCATTGTTCTGTATGCACCACCGTCATTTCCAATATCTCCAATAATTTTTAGAATTACATCTTTGGCCATAACATGATCAGGTAATTTTCCATTTAATTTGAAATAATATGTCTCTGGAACTTTAAACCAAATATTTCCGTTTAACAAAACATATGCAATATCAGTATGGCCCAGACCACACGCAAATGCCCCTAAAGCACCAGTTGTGTTGGTATGAGAATCACCGCCAACATAAACATCTCCAGGCATCACCATTGCTTCTTCATGTGAAATAGTATGACAGATACCATATTGACCCATCCCATATTTGAAGTGTTTTTCAATACCATATTGTTTTGTAAAATTAGATAATTTTACAATATTTTCAGCAGACATCTTATCAGCTGAAGGTACAAAATGATCTTCAGCTACCCAGACTTTAGTAGGATCCCATAATTTATCAACAGGAATTCCTTGTTTTTTTAATTTATCAAAGACCTTAAGCACACCAGGTCCAGACACGTCATGCATCATTACTTTATCAACATCAGCAAAAACTACATCATCAGGCGCTACTGAGGACTTGCCTGATCCACGTGCAAGGATCTTCTCAACTATATTCATAATTCAAAAAGTCTGCTCTTGGGATTAAAAGCTTTTCAGAACAATAAAAAAGAATCAGAGCCTCAAAAATATTGTGCAATTAACAGTAATACCACTACTAGCAGAAAGAATGAAAGATGAATTTGATATTTTTGAGGCATTAGAAAATACTTTGGTTAAAAATGAAACAGAGTTACAAGAAGGAGACGTCATAGTAATTTCGACAAAATACATCTCAAACTCACAGGGAAGAATTGTCGATTTAGAGAAAATCAAAGCATCAGAGCACGGTATCAGAATAGCAGATGAATATCAATTAAAACAGGGAATTGCAGAAATAATAATTAGAGAATCAGATAAAATTTTTGGAGGAATAGGAGGATTTGTCATAACATCAGCAGACAACATCATGGCACCAAACGCAGGAATTGATAAATCAAATGCAAAAAAAGGTAAAGCAATACTATATCCAACAGATCCGTATCTAATTGCAGAACAGATTCGAAGAAAAGTTTTCTTAAAATTACTAATTCATGTTGGAGTAATTTTAGTAGATAGCAGATTAATGCCAGCAAGAATTGGAACGTCAGGGGTTGCAGTATCATGTGCAGGAATAGAACCAGTTTTAGATATGAGATCTAAAAAAGATCTAGACGGGAACCCATTGAAAGTTACATTTCAAGCAGTTGTTGACAATCTTGCAACAATTGCAAATCACAAGATGGGCGAGGGTGCAGAATCAAGACCATTTGCAATAGTCAGAGATTCAGGAGCAAAACTTACAGATAGAAAAATCAATTCTTCAGAAATGGCAATTGCACCAGAACAGTGTGTTTACGTCAGAGGTCTAGCAAACCCCCCCAAAACCAAGGTTGTAAGGTAAGTTTTTTTTAAATAGAGGCATTTAAGATAAAAAATATGGAGTATTTGACCACATATCCAAAAACGATCTCATTTATCGACGGATTAAAGCATAAAATTCAGGCAGATAACAAAAAGGGCGTAGAGCAACTCCACATTGTTGTCAAACAAAATTTTGAAGAGTTAATGAAAATATTTACAGCCGAGGGATTTACCAAAGTGAAATTAGAACACAAGCAACCAGATCAAATTGGAAGTGGAATAAATTTAAAATTGAAAAAACCATGGGAAATGCACATTAGAATGGTGGATTTAAAAAAAGGTCGAATTGGAATTCATGCAGAAGTAGAGGTGTCAAGAGATTATCTTCAACATTTGTTTTCACAAAGAACTCCAGTAATTTACGAAGTAGAAGAAATTTTAAAAAAATATCAAGTGGACTACAATATTTGGCACGACAAAATAAAGAAAAACATTACAAGTGTAGTAGACAATTATAAAGTGAAACTTGCAAATCCAGGAATCCCAGTATTCGCATGGAAACCAATGGTGGTGGTAATTGTAACTGTAATGGTACTATATGGTTGGAAGTTTTTTAGTACAATTTAGATAAATCATCTAGAAATTAAAAAAATCTAAACACCGAGTGTTTCTGCTTTACTTAATTCAAGAAACACTTTATCGCCAACTGAAAGACCCATCTCTTTGTATTCATGCATTTCAAGTTTTAATTGAGTAATTCCTGATGGCATTCCCATTCCACCTCCACCGCCAGACATCATCTTGCTAAGGTCTTTCATCATATCATTCATGTTTGAAAATCCCATTACCTTTGGAGAGCCAAAAGCAGCAGGTGGGTTTTGATTTCCATCCTTTAGTTCTTTTAAAGAGGACAGTGAAAGTATAACATATGGCGCTCCGTCCGGAGCTGAATCAATGCTTTTTACAACAAACTCTTTCTTCATAACTAGCATAAATTGCATATCTATATAATTTTAATATTTTGAATGCACATTTACATGAAAATTGAAGATTTAATTACAAATTTGATTAATTTGCAGTAGTGTCTGAGCCTTTAAAAACAAAATTAGAGTATTATGGAATCTCGCCTTGGGAAATAGAGGTTCTCTATGGATTTCTACATTCTAGATTTACAATAGTACAAGAAGAGATAGAGAACAATGATGAGAATTTTGTAAGTTTTCTGGATATAGACATCCCGTTGGAATTTAATGAGGCATTTTTCAAATGGTTTAATTTCAAACAATGGGAAAAAGTGAAAGATGTCCTAAAAGAGTACAAAAGAAGACGTGGAAGTCGTAATGCATTAAAAATTAAAATAAAGTTTACAGGAAATCCAAAAATTGTATTTACAGTCGACGTAGTTGATAGACAATGGTTTAACAATGCAATAGAGAAAATGGATTTTGTCATAGAATTATTACCGCAACATCTTGATCCTAAAAAACTTCCAACAGGAGTTAATGAAGTTAATTACAAATTTGATGTAGAATCAGCTAGATGGAGACTAGATACGGCAAAATCAAAAGATAAAGAATTCACATTCAAGGAAAATAACTGGAAAGAAATTCAAAAAGAAATCAAGTGAAAAATAAAATTACACATCTAAAGAATCTAAAATTTTTGTAATGTCGGTATTTGGCAATCCATTATCAGATATGATTTGTTTTGCAGGGGGGTTTTCAAGATAATTCGGAATCTTATCAGTTAATCTAGTACTGAAAGGAGACACCAATTGGTTTTGATAGAAAACGCCTGTCGGAATTTTATCCCCCCACTCAAGAGATTTTATCAAAGCTTGAGATAGTTTTTCATTAACTTCAACCTCCCCAGCATAATTTACAGTTGGATCAAAGTTTGTATCTTCAAGTTTGTAAATCCTAGAATGTCGTTCCATAGATTCTTCAGCTAAATCCACGCCAGCATACCAATCTCGCGTGTTAAGATCATTGTAAGTAGGGCACGGCTGCAACACATCAAGAAATGAAAGACCCTTGTGTTTGACTGCTTTAACGATTAAATCTTTGAGATGTCGAACATCATAAGAATAGCCACGTGCAACAAAGGTAAAACCACTAGCTACTGCCAAACCAATTGGGTTTACATTAGAATTAGTGTTAGGAGAAGGAAGAGATTTTGTTTGTTCTCCTAGTTTGAGTGTGGGGGATGCTTGTCCTTTTGTTAATCCATAAACGCCATTATCAAAAATGATGTAAGTCATATCGATATTACGTCTACCTGCTGCAACAAAATGACCGGCACCAATTCCCAACCCATCACCGTCACCACCAACTGCAACAACAGTCATGTCAGGATTTGCAAGTTTTCCACCTTGAGCAAAAGTTAGAACTCTACCGTGCAATGTATGAACACCATACGTATTGATGAAATGGGAGGTTTTTCCAGAACATCCGATACCTGAAAAAATTGTAGCTTTATCACGTTCAATTCCCATCTCAAATAATGCCATTTGTAGTGCATTAACAATACCAAAGTCCCCACATCCAGGACACCAATCATTATGTACATCAGTTTTGTAATCAGCAAGTTTAGGCTCCATGGCTGAGAATCTCCCGCTTTGCAGCTGTATTTTTTACAATCTTCTTTAGTGAATCATAAATTTCAGTACTTGTCATTCCTCTTCCAGTATATTTCAAAATGTAGTAATCAATTTCTCTAGTAATATTTTGTTTGAAAATTTTACCTAATTGTCCAGAGTAATTTGCTTCAATGTCAATCAATACTTTAGCATCTTTAAGAACCGATTTAACATAATCAGTAGGAAAAGGATGTAATAATTTAATTTGAACAAATCCAATATCGATACCTTCTTTTTTTAACATAGCCTGTGCATCAATGATTGGTCCCTTTGTAGAACCCCAAGAAATTATAGTATAATCATGAACTTCAAATGATACAGCTTGTTGATCTACAGGTATAGATTCCAGTGTCAAATCCAATCTAGACATCCTCTTATCCATCATCTTAATACGAATTTGCGGATCTTCTGTAATGTGACCATATTCATCAGACTCATCACCAGTATTCCAAAATACACCATTATCCATTCCAAGTTTAGAACGCGGAGATATTCCATCATCAGTGAAAGCGAATCGCTTGTATTCACCTTCAACTTTATCTAATAATTTACCACGTTCAATTGAAATTTTCTTTGGATTGAATTTTTTGCAAGTCACAACAGAACTTGACAAGAATTTATCCATCATGTGAATCACGGGGATTTGATATTTGTCAGCATAATTAAAACAATTACCAGTATCATAGAAACTCTCTTCAATATCACCTGAAGCATAAACTATTTTTGGAAAATCACCACATCCAGCAAAAACAGTAAAAAGTAAATCATCCTGTCCATGACGAGTAGGCAAACCAGTTGAAGGTCCACTTCTCTGATAGAGTGTAATTACAATTGGAACCTCATTGATTCCAGCCCAGCCAAGTGCCTCGGTCATCAATGCAAATCCAGGACCAGATGTAGAGGTTGATGAACGAGTTCCAGTAAGTGCAGCACCAATCATCATACCAATTGCAGAAATTTCATCTTCAGTTTGAACAACAATTGTGGAACCAGGTCTATCGTTTTCAATTTCTAAAATTTCATTGGATTCCAAATACACGCTCTCATCAGATGCAGGGGTAATAGGGTAATAGGATTGAAATCTACAACCTGAAACCATTTTGCCAAGTGAAGTTCCAAAGTGGCCCTGAACAAGAATTGTATCAGGTTGTTTTGGTATACCAGTTAGAGCGTGGTTAAAGTTTTCAAAATTATTTGATGCATAATTGTAAGAAAATATCGCAGTTTTTTTATTCATCTCTGCAATTTTTGGTTTTTTAGAAAATATACCGTCAATTGAATCAACTAAAGAAGTGGATGGCATTTTTATCAATCCCAAAGATAGCGAAACACCAAGTACATTGTACATTCTAACTAAACCACGCATTCTAGGATTATCAAGTTCTTCAGAAAGTTGGGTTAGCAAACTTTTGAAAGATACAGGATAGAGTTTCACTCCATTTTCTTTAGCAACTTCTAGAACTCCAGCAATAGTGAATGGTTTATTTTTTGATTCTAGAAATTTATGTAATCGATCTTTAAATGGAGAATCCAAAGTATTCACCCTATCAGTAGTAATATTTTCCAATTCAGAATCATAAATAATTGCACCATCAGATGAAATTTCATCATAGTGACGAAAAATTGTTTCAGCGTCAAAAGACACCATTAAATTTACAGCATTTACATTAGAGTGAATATTTTCATCAGAAATTCTCACTGTAAAGTAGCTGTGTTCACCCTTGATATTGGAATAAAATTCTCTTTTTCCAAATATTTGATATCCCATTTCAGCACAAACTTTAGAAAAAATATTTGCGCCAGACTCAACCCCACTTCCTTGTGGACCACCAATTAACCAAGTAAAATCAGTAGAACCCATAATTATTCACAAGCCTTTTTCAAATAAGAACCACATGGTAAATAATTAATCAATTATCCGCCTGTCGCTGCATCAAACAACGCACATTCACATTTATCACGTTCACCACAATAAGGACACACACACATACATTTTTCAATAGAATTACCACATGCTATACAAATAGCAAATTCTTCCTCTTCTTCAATTTTTGAAGACATAGTAATGATACAAAGAAATCGTATAAATGGTTTGAGATAAATTCAAGACTAATGAAAGAAAAAATTTTACTTACAAGAACTTTACATGATTTTGCATTAAAAGAATTAAAAAAGAAATTTCAAGTTGAAATCCATACAGGAAAAATACCAATACCTCAAAAGACATTAAAATCTAAAATTAAAGAGATGGATGGCTTAATCTGTTTTCCATATGATAAGATAGATAAAGAAATAATTCAATCGGCAAAAAAACTCAAAGTAATCAGCACATACAGTGTAGGATATGATCATATAGATACACAGTTTGCGCAAAAAAATAAAATCAGAGTGGGATATACACCAGAAGTTTTAACAGATGCAACTGCAGATATGGCATTTGCGTTATTACTTGATTTGCTAAGAAGAATTTCGGAAGGGGACAGAATTATCAGAAAAGGACAATGGAAGCAAATCTACGGAGCGTATGATTATGTAGGATTAGACCTTCAAGGGAAAACTTTAGGCATACTAGGTTTAGGCAGAATTGGAAAAACACTCGCCAAAAGAGCAAAGGCGTTCGATATGAAAATCATATACCATAATAGAAAACAAATTTCTAAAACTGAGGAAAAAAAAATGGGAGTAAAATACACAACATTTGATAAATTAATTTCTCAAAGTGACATAATATCAATTCATGTTCCACATACAAAAGAAACTAATGAGATGTTCAATATGAAAAAATTTAAAAAAATGAAAAATGCTGCATTTCTCATAAATACATCACGAGGTAAAGTAGTAAATGAAAAAGATCTTGTGATAGCATTAAAACAAAAAATTATTGCAGGTGCAGGATTAGACGTATTTGAGACAGAGCCAATAAACAAAAACCATCCATTTCTTAAATTAGAAAACATAGTATTGGCACCACATGTAGGGAGCTCTACAAAAGAGACTAGAATCAAAATGGCTGAAATTACTATGAAAAATATGATTCTAGGGATGAAGGATGAAAAACCAATTTATTCCATAGGATATTGATTATTACGCGTAAGTTAGAGTCAGATAAAATGTTGGATTTTTATATCGAAATTATAAAATATCGTCAAGTTGAAAAAATTCAAACACACTAACGAAGAATTAGAATTAGCAAAAATAAAAACTGAAAAAGACAAAAAGAAAAAAGAATTAGAAAACTGATACTTTTTTGCTTGTCTTTTTCAGACAAGATTTTTTTTTAAAATTTAATTTTAGAAGAATATTTCTGATCTAATGATTCATAGAGTTCTTTTCTTGAAGAAATCAAATTTTTTGATTCATCATACATTTTTGTAAAAAATGCAGCAATTACACGATCATCGCTTTTATCAAAAAACCTCACGCTAAAACTAATTTTATCAGGCTTTTGTTCTTGAATAAATTCTGCCGAATCAACCATCTCAGAATTGATGTGCATGTGTGCAGGGCCATCATTATCGCCAATTGTAATCCATTTTTCTTTTTGTCTAATACTAAGAGAATTACTACGAATTTCGCAGGTTGCACCGATATTTTTTGTTATTATTAATACATCATCAATTTTAATTATGTCAGATAATAGTTCAAAAAGCAATAATCAATTAAGAAAAGCAAATTATTAGAATTTTTTCATATCAATTTGAACAAAATCATCAGAATCGCCATGAACACAATCAGTTCCAATGGTTTTAACTGGAGTAAAACTAATCTTTCCATTTTGTATCTTACCCTCATTTTGTAAAATCCCAATCTTACCAGATACTATAGAACGATGTTTCTGACAAGTTAATCCAAACATGTATTCATCCTTACCGTCAACAATAGATACAATAAATTCTGGAGGGTTGACACACTGTTTCCCCTCTTCTGTAACTGAGCATTTATCAGGCATCATAATAAAATTGAAAAATATATCAGATATTAATCTTGAGTGATATTAATTTAATATCACACACTACAAATTAAAACTAATGAAAGATGATTTTGATGTAATTATAATTGGAGGCGGAATACTAGGGACTTCTCTTTCATATTTTTTGTCATTTCTAAATAAATCAAAAAAAATTGCAGTTATAGAACAGGAGCATAGCGTTGCACAGCATACGAGTAAGAGAAATACTGGAAAAGTTCACGCACCGTATCTATACAACCCCGAAAAGAAAAGATTGTTTGCTAAAACAGCATTTCACGGATATGATATGTGGGAACAGTATTCTAAATTAAAAAATATTCCGTTTAAAAAAGATGGAGTAATTGAGGTTGCAGTAAATCAAAAAGATGTCAATGTTCTTGAAAAATATTGCAAATGGGGAAAACAAAATGGTTTGAAAGATAAAGATATTGAATTGGTGAGTAAGGAGGAATTGAAAAAAATTGAACCTGAAATAAAATGTGAATCTGCATTGTATGTCCACAAGGACGCATCAACGGATTATTCATTGTGTACAAGTTCAATAATGCAAGACAGTAAAAGAAACAATACAAAATTTCTCGTAAATTCAAGAGTTACAAAAATTGAAAAAAGTGAAAATGGGTGGAACTTGACATTAAATAAAAAAGATAAAATTCATACAAAATTTCTTGTAAATGCTGCAGGCGGAGAATCCATAAACATTGCGCACGGATTAGATACTGCTAAAAATTTAACGGATGTTCATTTTAGAGGAGAGTATTGGAAAGTTCCAAAAGAATACAACAATTTGACAAAAAAAAGTGTATACTCTGTTCCTGAATTTACAGAATATCCATTTTTAGATCCTCATTGGATAATGAAAGTTGATGGAAGTTGCGAGATTGGGCCAAATGCAGTTCCAGTATTCAGTCCATATGGGTACAGTAAATCAGAAAACATCAAAGAATTTGTTCCAAAAATACTTGAAATGCTAGGATCAGGTGCAAGAAAAACAATTTTTGATAAACAATTTCAAAAACTTGTAATGACAGAGATACAGTCATCGATGTCAAAATCTGCAATGGTGGACAGGATTAAGAAATTTTTGCCAGCAATAGATGAGAATAAAATCACAGAAAAAGGAACTGCAGGAATTAGATCGTCAGTTATTGGTCAAGATGGAAAATTTATTCCGGATGTTATTTTACTTGAAGGCGACATGTCATTTCACATTTTAAATTACAATTCACCAGGGGCCACAGGGGCACTACCATTTTCAGCACATGTCATAAATCAATTACACAAAACAGGTCTATTTGAAAGTGAAAACATGGAAGCACAATGTGGACCTTGGAAATTTAATGAGATCATAGAAAAGTTAAATGAATAAAATGGCGCCGAGAGGGAGATTTGAACTCCCGTTCCCTTGCGAGAACGCGCTTTATGGTTAAACAATTTCCAGGCGCGCGCCCTACCAGGCTAGGCGACCTCGGCAGAAGTCTTGCGACAATTCTATTTCATAAAA
>JABHXI010000174.1 GCA_018657375.1 Candidatus Nitrosopumilus sp.
ATGACAATACTAACTTCATGGCACATGCTAGTTGGCAGAGCCAAAATTACTCCGGGACAAACTGTCCTAATAATGGGAGGAGGTTCTGGAGTAGGTGGCTTTGGAATTCAAATTGCAAAATTATACAACTGTGATGTTATTGCAACAGCAAGTCCAGACAAACTAGACAAATGTTTAGAACTTGGAGCAGACTTTGCAGTTGATCACAGAAAAGATGATTGGAGTAAAGAAGTCTACAAAATTTCTAAAGAAATTGCAAAGAAAAAAGGTGAAGCACCAGGAATTGATTTATCATTTGATCATATTGGTGAAACACACTGGAACAAACAATTACAGTTGCTAAAGTATGGTGCAACACTTGTTTCATGTGGAGCAACCACTGGTTACAATGCACAAACTGATCTTAGACATGTGTTCTTCAAAGGAACTAACATCTTAGGTTCAACACAAGGAACTAAAGCCGAACTTGATCAAGCCCTATACTGGATGGGTCAAGGCAAAATTAAAGCTGCAATTGATTCAACATACACATTTGAACAAGCAGCAGAGGCACACACAAAGATGTTAACTGGAAAAGGCATGTTTGGCAAAATCTTAATGAAGCCTGAAGGCGCTTAGTCATTTAATGACTCAGCTCTTCCGTAGCCTTATTTTCGTACCTGGGAACAATCCCAGATTTCTTGAAAAGGCAAAGAAGATTCATGCTGATATTGTTTGTTTTGATTTAGAGGACTCTGTTCCAGATGACGAAAAAACTAATGCAAGGAAATTAATCAAAAATGCATTAAAATCTCGTTCAGAATACGCCTCTTCCATTTTTGTTAGAACTAATTCTCCATTATCAGGAAAAATTCCATTAGATCTAAAGGAAATTATTCAAAAAGGAATTGATGGGATAGTTATTCCTAAAGTAAATAATGTTGCAGAATTAAAAAAAATACAAAAAATTCTTTCCAGTTTAGAAAAATCTAAAAAATTAAAACCAATTCAAATTATTCCTTCTATTGAATCAGCTGAAGGTGTTGTCAACTCCTATTCAATTGCATCATTTGGAAAACGTGTTAATGCCATTGTTTTTGGAATTTTTGATTTACTAAATGATCTTGGTGTTGAATATACAATAGATTCACCAGGTGGAAAATACTCTCGATATAAAATCCCTGTAGATGCAGCAGCTGCAGGTATATCTGCTATTGATGGTATCTGGCAAGATCTAAAAGATTTGAAGGGATTAGAAACGGATTGTAATTTTGGAAAAAGTTTAGGATATGCTGGAAAAAGTGTTATACATCCAGATCAAATTCCTACAGTCCATCAATCATTTTATCCTAACAAAACTGAAATTTCATGGGCAGAAAAAGTTTGTAAGGTGTATCTAGAATCAACAAAAAAAGGCAAGGGTGCTACAACAGTTGATGGAAAAATGATAGATGAAGTACACTATAAACAAGCAAAAGCACTACTTGATATTGTAAAATAATAAAATGATTGACCTTCTTGATCCAACAAATGTAATTACTCGTATGTTTAACACTGAAAATTACGACCAGTTGTACAATTACTGTAAGGATTTACTCAAAAAGGATCCAACTGACATGCTTGCTCTACAAAATATTTCATTATCGCTCATATATCTAAAAAATTATGAAGAAGCACTTGTATATTGTGATAAAGTTCTTGAAATAAAACCATCTGATACATACGCATTAAAAAATAAAATTTTTGCTCTTGAAAGTTTGAAGCAATATCATGACGTTTTAAAATTATGTGAAGGCATTCTACTAACAAATCCTAAGGATACTTGGGCTCTAAACACCATGGGAATATCCCTAAATGAATTGGATCGTCATAAAGACGCACTTCAATATTATGACACATCACTTGTAATTGATCCAAATGATGTAACTGCATTAATGAATAAGGCCATTTCACTTAGTCATCTTGGCAATTATCAAGATGCAATTGATTACTATGATTTAGCCCAACGAGTTGATTCAGGCTTACGAGAAATACCTAGTGTGAAATCAAAATTGTTTGAAAAATTAAACATGCCTGACGAAGCATTTTTAGCTGCACAAGGAGTATTGAATAAAGATATGGATAAAATCAAATCCGACGCTAAAGAAAACAAATGTTCCATTTTCCATCAATTTTGTGATGATGAATTTCAAAACTCAGATTCAAAATAATTTCATTTTTAATAATTATCTAAATCAATTGGATCGTCATCAAGACGCACTTCAATATTATGACACATCACTTGTAATTGATCCAAATGATGTAACTGCATTAATGAATAAGGCCATTTCACTTAGTCATCTTGGCAATTATCAAGATGCAATTGATTACTATGATTTAGCCCAACG
>JABHXI010000175.1 GCA_018657375.1 Candidatus Nitrosopumilus sp.
GAATTTGTCAAATTCTGAAATTGAAAAATACTATAACTTGTTAAAACTTTAGTAGGGGAATAGTTTTTCTTTTGTTCTGATATTTTCTACACTTATTGCTTTTGTTGGACATGTTTGTGCTGCATTCATTATTTTATTTACACCTGCACCTTTTTGATTGATTACTTTTGATTTGGGATTTGTTCTACTTTGTTTATTTATTTCAAATACACCTGGTGCAATAATCTCACAACTGCAACAACCAATACACAAAGATTTGTCTACCTCTATCAGAAGTTCTGGTTGCTGATCTGGTTCTTTTGCTTTTTCATATTCTCCGTTTTTACCATCTGCTCGTATTCTTGCATTGTAATCCTCCCAAAATTTTTTTTCATATTCTTTCCAAAAAGCTGGATCACCTTCTTCAAATTCACGTGTATATTTACTCCAATCTTGTTGGGGGATGTCTCCGTTATCTGGTGCACCCCATTGCGGTTTAGGTCTTGCATATCTTTGATTACCTGGATTTTTCTTTGTTTGTTGGTATGTTGTGTTGTCGACTTTATTCTTTTTTAGAAAATTGTATGCCTCTGTAATTTTTTTAAATTTTGCATCTTCGTAATTCTCTTTATTTTTATCTGGATGTAATTCTAGTGCCATTTTTCTGTATGATGCCTTAATTTCTTCCTGTGGTGAGTCCTGCTTAACATTTAGTATCTTTAAAGCCTCTTGTCTATCCATGCTACTTCTAATTCTGCATATGATAAAAATAATTATGTCATGCTGTATGCTATTCTTCTAAAATTTCATCATCTTCTGCTTTCCATGCTGGCTCTACGATACATAAAAAACTCAAATTTTCTGATCCAATATTTTCAATAAATTGTTTTGAATTTGGTGGAACGTGTGCTGAATCATTTTTTTCTAAATAAAATATCTTTTCATTTATTTTTAAATTGCCTTTACCTTGTAAAATATAGTATATTTCAGATGATTTAATTTTATGAAGTTTAGTTTTCTTTCCAACATCTAATGAGCATTTTGCTATGCTGTAATTAATCTGATTTGATGTGTTGTTTGGATTAAAGTATTCTTTGATTTTTACTCCTTCGCCACCTTCAAAAGAATCTATTTTTGAATTTTGTATTATTGACATTATTTCTAAATAATTTTTGTCACTTTATTTTTAAAATCTGATTCATACCATGTTGTTTTGTACGTTGAATTTTTTTTAGGCAATACGTTGATTGCAATATGTGAAAATTCTTTATTTTTATTAATTGATCCATGAGTGTGGAGTGTTTTTGCTGGAATGTGTACAATATCTCCCTCATTGAGGCTAATTCTTTCAATTCTTTTAATTTTAAATTCTGTTTTTTTTGAACCAAATTTTTTAAAAATTTCTAGACTGCCTTTTCCTTTTACTGCCATTAAAACTTGATTTCCATTGTGAAAATGAAGTTTAGTCCTAGAGCCGTTTTCAAAATGTACGTGATAGATATCCTGATCTTTTGATTTAATTTTATCTGAAAGGACTTTCATCCAAGTTTTATCTGTAAACCATTCTGGGTTTACTTTTCTTTTATCCGCATTGCCGTTGATGTTGGATTTTTTCATCTGTTTTTAATCAAAATTAGCTCCTTTTCTTTCTTTGGAATTTTTATTTTCTAGACGCTTTTATTTTAAAATATTTTGTTCCTCTTTATTTTTAAATTGGAATTGGTTTAATATGATGACTTGTATAACTTGGTTAGTTTTGAAAAATAATTTTGATCCCAAGATAACCGTTTTAAGAAAAAAAATTGATCAAAATGAAGTATTGGAGATTATTGACGATAAGAAATCTTCTTTGTTTAAATCTCTACTTTCACGTCCAAAAAATAGTGATATTCACATCCATTCTATGAAATTGCACTATGAGTGCATCTTGAATATATCTGGCAAGTACGTGGCAAATTATTTTAGAGCGGCAACTCATTCTATTTCTGTTGATTCCAACGTATCTGAGATTGTTTTAGGGGATGGAGTTTTTCCAGTTCAAACCAAGTCTAATTTTAAAAAAACACTTGTTGGAAAACGTGGTAAAAATAAAATCAATTTAAAATTAGAAGAACATGTATTTGTTGAAAATGAGGATGAATTGTCATTTGATCATCACGGGAGAGAAATTAAATTTCCTTTTAAACTAAATTCAAAAACAACAGAAAATTATCCAAATCAAATATTGGAAAAAAATTTAACAAATGTAAAGAAAACTGAATTGACTTATGACGATGCAATTGAAAAACTTCAATCGTTTTTAAAAAAACCTTTACAAGATGATGTGAGAAAACTTGAAGAAGAATTTGTATTGCGTGAAATTAGCGAGATATA
>JABHXI010000176.1 GCA_018657375.1 Candidatus Nitrosopumilus sp.
AAGTTGTACAAAGAATTAAGCATTGCATGTAAAAAGTTAGAAAAACATTTCAAAGAACCACAAGACATTGAATTTACAATTGAACAAGGAAAATTTTACTTATTACAAACAAGAACTGCAAAGATGAGTGCAGGTGCATTAGTAAAAACATCAGTAGACATGGTTAGAGAAAAATTAATTGATAAGAACAGGGCACTTACAAGAATTCCAGCACAACAATTAGAAGCATTGTTACACAGAACGATGGATGAATCTAAAATTAAAGATTTTAAACAACTAGCAAAAGGAATTGCAGCGTCCCCAGGAGCTGCGAGTGGAATAGTCGTATTTGATGTAAATAAAGCAATTGAGTTGGGAAACACAGGCAAAAAAATCATACTAGTAAGAAAAGAAACAAAGCCAGAAGACGTTCCAGCATTCTTTTCATCAGAAGGTATTTTGACAAGTTTAGGTGGAAAGTCATCCCATGCAGCAATTGTGTCAAGAGGAATGGGAAAACCATGCATAGTAGGATGTCCAGAATTAAAAATTGATTATGACAAAAACATAGGCATGGCAAACGGAATGACAATCAAAGAAGGTGATACAATTACCATTGATGGAAGTGAAGGAACTGTATTTATCGGACAAATCCCAACCATAGAGCCAAAAGTAACAAAAGACTTTGAACAAATCCTAGATTGGTCACAAAAAATAAAAACATTAGACATTAGAGCCAATGCAGATACTCCAGACGGTGCGGTGTTAGCAAGAAAGTTTGGAGCCAAAGGAATAGGATTGTGCAGAACTGAAAGAATGTTCAACGGTAGCGACAGAATTAATTTATTTGTAGAAATGATCATGGCTGAAAATATCGAAGAGCGAAGTAAAATTTTAAAAAAATTAGGTCAATTACAAAAAAGTGACTTTATTGAAATTCTAAAAGCAATGGAAGGGTATGAAGTTACAATTAGATTACTAGATCCACCATTACACGAATTTTTACCCAATCCAGAAGAATTGGTTGAAAAAATTCAAAAATTAAAAGCAATCGGAAATGCAAATGAAGTGAACCAAGCAGAAATTGTACTAAAAAGAGCAAAAGAACTTGCAGAAATCAATCCAATGATGGGTCATAGAGGAGTGAGAGTAGGAATCACATATCCAGAAATTTATGAAATGCAAATCAGAGCAGTGTTTGAAGCATTAGTTGAACTGACAAAGAAAAAAGTTAAAGCACATCCACAAATCATGATACCACAGATTAGCAGCATTGCAGAATTAAATCACATAAAGAAAACATATGACATTATTAAAAAAGAGACAGAAAAAAAATACAAGATGAAATTAAAAATAAACTTTGGAACTATGATCGAGGTGGTAAGGGCAGCATTAACTGCAGAGGAACTCGCATCTACAGCAGAGTTCTTTAGTTTTGGTACTAACGATTTGACTCAGGGTACATTTAGTTTCAGCAGAGAGGATGTAGAAGGAAAATTCTTGCCAGAATACATGGAAAAAGAATTACTAGAAAGAAATCCGTTTCAATCAATAGATGTGACAGGCGTAGGCAGTTTAATTAAAATGGGAATAGCAGCAGGTCGAGGAGTCAGACCAAACATGGAAGTTGGAATATGCGGAGAGCACGGAGGAGATCCAAGTTCAATCAAATTCTGTCACGGGGAAGGGTTAACTTATGTTAGTGCGTCACCTCACAGAATTCCCATCGCAATTGTTGCAGCTGCACAAGCAGCAATCGAGCAACCAAAGAAAGTAAGAAAGAGCAGAAAATAATACATTTTAAACTAACCAAGACCAATCATAATTGAATTGCTACCAAGAATAGATTCCATAAAGCAAATGAGATTAAAAATTGGCATCACACAAAAAAAACTAGCGGAAATGACACAGGTTAGCACATCAATGATCAACCAGATAGAATCAGGAAGAAGTCAACCAAGTTACGACACAGCAAAAAAAATTTTTGAAAATCTTTCAAAGTTAGAAGGAGAGTCATCATCACACACGGCAGGAGACTTTTGTAGCAATGTAATCATAAAATTAAAACCGACAGATACATTGCATGACGCAATTAAAAAAATGCACAAATTGTCAATTAGTCAAATTCCAGTTTTTAATGGAAATAATGTAGTAGGAGTAGTTTCAGAAGATGGGATTGTGAGACATTTAGCAGACAAAGGAGAAGCAGAGTTAAAAAAAGCAAAACTATCAGATACGATGGATCCCATTCCACCAATTGTAGATTTTAACACTCCAGCAAATGTGTTAGTTCCACTGATAAGGTATACAAAATGCATCCTAATATCAAGAAATTCAAAAATCGTAGGAATAATCACGGCCTCAGACACTCTAAAAATGATGGAATAATTTAATTAAATTTATTTTTAAAAACAACTTCATCTAAACTCAATTGACCACCACGTTCTTTGGCAGGTTCGCTGGATTTTCCAACCACTATCATTAAAACGATCAAATGATCTTCTGGAAGATTAATTATTTTTGCCATTTCATCATAATCAAAACCCACCATAGGGCAAGAATCAAGCCCCAT
>JABHXI010000035.1 GCA_018657375.1 Candidatus Nitrosopumilus sp.
AGAGGTTTCAAACAAGGCGTAGCAAATCCTAAAGAGTTTAATTGTTCAATTCATGTTTTTCAAAATGGTACTCTGGCAGAACGGTTATGCGTGAGCCTGCAAAGCTTATACAAGGGGGTTCGACTCCCTCGGGTACCTTTACTCAACAACGACCTGAGCTTTCATCCAGGGATGCAGCGTACAAAAATAATCATAAACACCATACTCGTCAAAAGATAATGTGTAGGACTCGTACGGATCTAAATGACCACTATCAAAAAGTCCGCTAGGCTCAGGATAAAATCCAGAAGTAACACTGTGAAAAGAGGAATCTTCATTCAACCATGTTATAGAATCTCCTTTTTCTGCAACAATATTGGATGGGATATAACAAATATCTTCAACATCACACCCTGGACGAGATACTTTCATTGGTATTACAACATCAGGTGGAATGATAAAATCATTTTGCAGATTACCAATTACTTCGGAGTTGTGGTCTTCAGAATTAAGACCAGATAAAGATAAGCCAATTACGGAGATAGATATTCCCAAAATTATTGTTAGAGTAATTATTTTTTTAATCAATTTATTTCACAGTCATCAAAGAGGTATTACACAATTACCTAATCTTCTAAATATATAATGCATTACAAAAATCAATGTCGCAGAATTCAAGTGGTCTATTAGAATACATACCAGGTTCACAAAAATTACTAATACAAAAAAATTCTAGCCCACCGCTAGAAGGATTTGCAGAAAATATCAGAGATAATATTCACGAGTATGCAGAGGATTCAAAGAATGAGGTTGAAAAAGGAAAAAATTTTCTTCAATGGATTTTAACAAGGGTTTTTGAGGCTACAGAAGACGACGCAGCAGACGCAATTGTAGACGGAGCAAATGATCTAGGAATAGACGCATATCTTCCAGTAGATTTTTCAGATAATACAGTCAGGCTATTTCAATCAAAGTACGGCACATCTCATTCATTAGAAGCAATTGCCAAATTCAAAGAAGATGCAAAAAGATTACTTTCAAAAGACGTAACAAAAATGAGACCAGAGTTAGCTCAACTAGTTACAAAAATTAAAGAAAAAAATCTAAAAATAAAATGCTGTTATGTTACGGATCAAAAAGTAGACTATCAAGATGAATTAGTAGAGATTATAGATGAAGAAAAGATAATTCAAAACTTATGGGATAGAATTAAAAAACCAGCAGCAGGAAAAAAATCATCTATAAAGTTAGAAAGAATGCTCAGACACGAAAACACCATACTAGGTATTTTAAAACTACGAGAATTAACAGAGTTTGTAAGTAAAAACAAAGAGTATGTTTTTGAATCAAACATTAGACAGTGGATGCAATTTAAAACTACAGTGAACAAGGGATTACGAGAAACATTACAAACGAATCCAGCAAAGTTCTTTTTTTATAATAACGGAATTACAATAGTGGTTAGTGATTTTACTGATCTGGGAGAAAACATGATTGAACTTTTTGCACCACAGATTGTAAATGGTGCACAAACGTCAAATTCAATTTTAGATCATTCAAAAAGAACAAAAAACATGGACGGTTCAATGACGGTTACAATAATTAAAGCAGATGACGAACAAGAACAAAACAACATTACAAAGTATAGAAATTCTCAAAATTCAGTAAGAGGAAAAGACTTAGTGTCATTGATGGACTTCCACAAGTCAATTAAATCGCAATTAAAAAACTGCGGGTATTTTTATGAAATTCAAGCAGGTTCATTTGATACAAAATCAAAATCAAAACAATCAGAATACAACGGAGATACAGCGTATAACAATTATCTTCCAGACAACCATAAAAAAGTCATCGTTGCTAAGGATGCAATCCAATCACTTGTAGCTGGAATTGAACAAAGACCTACAGAAGCATATAGTTCGCCATCACAATTTCTTCCAAGAGGTAGCAAATATGATCAGATTTTCAATGATAATCTCAAAGATGATTACAGAATAATACTATACCCATATCTTGTAAAAGAATTTGCAAAAAAATCACTAAAGTATGGAAAGCAAGGAGGGCACAAAACAAAAAGATATGCAACGTTATTTTTTGTAGCAGTTTATTTCAGAATACTGCATAAGAAAATCTTAGAATCAAAAGGAGACTTCAAATTAGACATTAGAAAATTAGAGCCAATTTTTCATAGCTTTAAACTTAACAATAGAATTTTAAAAATTACAGATGTAATCGTCACTAAATTTTTAGAGGACACCGTAGTTGATGATGAAATTGAATTAGCAAATACAAAGCATAATTTTTTCTCCCAATATGTTTGGAATGATTCAATGCTTCGAGTAATAGATAAGAAAATCAGGCAGGAAGAGGACGAAATTATGTCATTAAAAAAGTTAGCAAGTAGTTTGTTTTAATTTAAAAGGCAGTAGTCTAACCAAGTAAAAATCTTGCAGGAGGTTTACATTGGTTAAACTATCTACCTAATTTTATCACAATTAAGTATTATTTAACATAATTTTCCTAATGATTATTAATTCAATTGTTTTTTATATTGATAAAAAATAGAAAAGATGCTTTGGGATTGAAAGAAAAATGTTCAATTTGTAACGGAAAAATTGAATTACGTTACAAACCAATGAAAGAATGGAATATCGAAGGAACCATATGCGGAGCATGTTATTCAAAACAAGTTCATACGTACTATCCAGGTGAACATATCAGAGTAAATTTAGATTTAAATTAATTATTTTACTTTCGAATATTTATTTACGCTAAAACAATTCCATGCAAGAGCATCATCCTTGACATTCTTTTCTTCTAAAAATTTGATATCAGTAATTGTTTTCTTTCTTTTTAAAAGATTCACCTGAAAACTGGAAAATTCCTTGCAGCTACAATCATTGAATAAACAAACATCATCATCGCCTTCATCATGATCTTGAGATTCATGACCGCAAGTGCACAAAGCGCCTTTTTTCACATCGTCAAGAGATTTTTTTGCATATACACCCAACCTAAGATACGCTTCACCCCCATGACCTTTTTTAAATCTCTCATAGTGTTCAGATTTTGGTAATATTTTAAAAAAAGCTAAATTACTATCAGGTTTTTGGGAATCAGCACCCATTATGAACCAGTAATCATCACCCATATCTACAAATCTAATTTTAATTGACGAGTCCAACCACCAATGGATAGTGTCATGCCAAAGAGAGACAGATTGTTTTCTATCAGTAATTAGTGGAACAACATTCATTCTAAGATCATAGTATCGATATGCAACACCTACAAAATCATCAAACCAAGGAATTGGAGATTGAGAAGACACTGTACCAAAATATAGCTGAATCTTATTTATTTGAACTGGATTTACTCTAATACCCTTATATCTGAGTTTGAAACTATACACGACATGGTAGTTTATAGAACAAGCATGCAAATTGTTGCAGATCTATTGACAGTTACCCAATTATCAGGTCAAGAAGGTATCAAAACTACATCACTTCTAACAAAGGCAAACCTATCACATTCAAGATTATCCAAATTTTTGAGTAATTTGACAGGAGCAGGTCTGATAAACAAAATTGAATATGACGGAAGAAATACTTTTGTCATTACTTCTAAAGGAAGACAGTACTTGGAATCATACGTTAATTTTTCAAGTATTGCAGAATCATTTGGATTAGAACTTTAGATTTTATTTTTTAGATCTTTTTCGTTTTGCATTAGCTTTTTCTCTTTCTTTCTTATCCTTATAGCCACCATAGAAAAGAATTAGAATCATACCAGCTATAGAACCATAAAACAGTACAAGAATAGGAGGATCACGGAATTCTCCAGTCGTTGGGGAAACAAATGCAATAGGAATTCCAACAACCATAAAAATTAAAAGAACTGTAAGATACTTATCCACGCATTACCTATTTTACAAAACCATATATCTTTTTGATTCTAGAGAAGAAAATAGAAAGCAATGGCAAAAATTTTAGAGATGATAGGATTAGTACTTGTATCAGTTATGATTTTAGGGTTTGTTGGAGCATTAGAGGCATTTGGCATAGAAAGTGGATTAACTCCACTCTTTTGGGGATGTGCAGGTGGAACTTTAATTATAATCATGTATAGAAAAAGAAAAAGAAAGCAAGCAGGGCTAGAATAAAAAGAATTTATTAAAAAAATTATGAAATGGCAAATTATTGATCAACCAACAGATCTATAAAGGACAATGAGAAAGTAAAAGGATCATGACAGAACAAACAAAACAATGGTGGATAGGCTTAGGCAAAGAATTAGAAAAAGACATTGAAACTGTTGTCGAATAAAACTACAAGAAATTTCTAAATAATTTTAAAAATACAAAGTAAGAGCCTTGAACGGGATCTGAACCCGCGACCTACTGATTACGAATCAGGTGCTCTACCAGGCTGAGCTACCAAGGCACGTTTGAATAAATCCATCAGAGTTAATAAAAAGCCTTACAGAATTTGTGTAATTGAAAAAGACAATATCAGGAATTAGAGGAATATTTGGAAAAGATCTTAATCTAAAAGAAGTGATAGAATTTTCTAATAATTTTTCATCGTTAATTAAATCAAAAAAATGTGTAATTGGAAGAGATACAAGACCATCAGGAATAATGATACAAGAAACAATCAGTGCAATCCTAATGAAAAATGGAATAGAAGTTTTTGATTTAGGGATGGTACCAACTCCAGTAATATTCAGAGAGGCAAGAAAATACGGTGCAGGAATTGTAGTTTCGTCATCACATAATCCAATAGAATGGAATGGAATGAAATTCATTTTGGATGGAAGGGGGATTAATGAAAAAGAACTTCCTCAAATAACAAATCATCAAGAAATGTTGAAGTCAAAAATAGGTGAAATTAAAGAAATAAAATCAACGTACATAGAAGATGCAAGAAAAATTATAGGCAACATAGAAAATACACCTAAAATTGTAATAGATAACGGGGGAGGAGCTGCAAAAGATTTTGCACTGAATTTATTAAAAAATATTGGATGTGATGTAGAAATCATAAATCAAGAACTTTTAGATTGTTCAAGAGGACCAGATCCCACATCAGATGAGTTAACAGAACTAATCAGCATGTCAAATAACAAAGAAATTGGATTTGCGTTTGATCTAGATGGAGATCGCTTAGTAGTTGTAAGAAAAGGAAAAAAACTAAGTCCAGATATAACATTAGGTTTAGGAATTGCAAAATCATTAGAATTAGGATACAAAAAATTTGTTTTAAGTATGGACACAAGCGTATCAATTGAAAAATTTATCAAAGAAAAAGGGGGAACAAGTGTAAGATCAAAAGTAGGAGAAGCAAACGTCATAGAGGAAATGTTGAAAAATAATTCGGAAGCTGGCGGGGAAGGTAGTAGTGGAGGATTTATTTTACCAGAATTCAATTACTGCAGGGAAGGTATTCTGACAAGTGGTTTAATCGCATCTATGTTAGAAAATAAAATATTTCTAGAAATTTTAAACTATATGAAAAAATATGTTCAAATTAGAGAGAAAATTGAAATGGATTCAAATCATCACGATAAAGTAATTGAACATATAAAAAATAATTTAATAAAAAAATATTCAAAAATAATCACACTAGACGGAATTAAAGCAATCATAGATGAAAACACATGGGTTTTGATCAGAAAATCAAATACAGAAGACATCATAAGAATTTCAGCAGAATCAGATAATGAAGAGAAGTGTAAAATTATAATTAATAACATAAAAGAAATGGTAAAAGAAGGATATGGCAAAACTAAGTGAAGATCAAATAATTAAAATTTTTCAAACAAAGTTAGGAAATAAAAAATTTATTTCAGAAGATGTAGAGACATTTACCTTAGGAAAAACCAAGATTGTTGCAAAAATAGACACGATGGTAGAAAGTACAGACATCCCCAAAAAAATGAAATTATCAGATGCTGCAAGAAAAAGTGTGATTGCTTGTGTAAGTGATTTTGCGGCAAAAGGAGTAAAACCAGAATACGGGATTATTTCGATAAACTTACCAAAAACAATCTCACGTGTAAAAATTGAGAATATTGTAAATGGGTTTAAAAAAGCATGTAAGGAATACGGAATTTCAATAATTGGAGGGGATACAAATGAAGGTAAAGAAATTGTCTTTAATGTATGCATTTTTGGAAATTCAAACAACATAGTTACTCGAAAAGGATCAAAGAAAGGTGATTTGGTATTTGTGACAGGTCCGTTCGGATACACATCCATAGGACTAAACATATTGATAAAAAAGAAAAAAGTAAAAAGTAAGTTTGTTGAAAAATCTATCAAATCAGTAATAAATCCAAAACCAAAACTTAGTTTTGGCTTAAAAAATAAAAAATATTTTTCATCGTCAATGGATTCCAGTGATGGGTTATCCACCACATTAAATGAAATGGCAAAACAAAGTGGAAAAAAATTTATCGTTAACAACATACCTTCAAACAAAGATTTAGAAGATTACACAAAGAAAAGAAATTTGAATCTGAATTCCATAATATTTAACGGAGGCGAAGAATACGAATTCATATTTACAATACCTGTGAAATATAGAAAAAATATAATTAAAAATGCAAAATTATTAAAAACTCCAATTATAGAAATTGGCTACGTTACAGCAGGTAAAGGAGTTTTTTTAAAAAATGCTGATAAAAATATCATTGTAAAAGATTTAGGTTGGAAACATTTTAAATAATTATTCCCCGTAAGAGAAATCTCTCTCGACATTATTTACAATATTAAAAATAGATTCAGCAGGTAAAACAGAAACGCATTCTTTCATCCATAAATCATCAATATACAATAGTCTTTTCATGTCGTTTTCAAGAAGTTCATCAGGATTAGAAGTAGGGTAAAGCGTATGGATTTTGTATCCCTCGTTAGCAATTTCTTGGCATTTTTTTTCCACTGGAGATAAAATTAGATTGTTGATCGGAACTAAAGATTGGATTAATACAGAACCCAATAATGCCGTAGCAACAGCAACTACAATTGCCAATAAAATAATTGAAGCCATCAAAATTATTCAGTAAATTGAAGTATATCAATAATGAAGAATTTTAATCCAAGTGACCAAATTAAAATAATTTTAAAAAATCAATGTTTTTTAAGCCCTTTAAGATCTGGTATGCATTGTCAGAGATTGAAGCCCAAGTTGAAGCACCAGTAGAGGAAACAGAGGCAGTAGTAGAGGATCAAGAAACAGAGGCAGTAGTAGACACAAAAAATCAACCAGAAACCAAAAAAGAAGGCCCAGAGAAATGGGGAATTGCACATATTTTCAGTACTTTCAATAACACAATTATTCACATGACAGACCTTACAGGTGCTGAAACAGTTTCCATCAGTTCTGGTGGAATTCATGTTACTGCAGATAGATACGAATCATCACCATTCGCTGCAATGAAAGCTGCAAATTCAGTAGTAGAAGCTACAAGAGTAAAAGGATTCACAGGATTTCACATTAGAGTTCGTGCAGTTGGAGGAGTTGGTTCAAGAGTTCCAGGACCAGGTGCACAAGCAGCAATCAGAGCATTAGCAAGAGGCGGATTTAAAATTGGAAGAATCGACGACGTCACACCTATCCCTCATGATACCACTAGAAAGAAAGGTGGAAAAAGAGGAAGAAGAGTCTAGTTAACTGGATTTATTTTCACATTACAACCTCGTGCAACAAAGTAATCACTCATGAATTTGGTAAATTTTCCCGCATCGTCATTTAATTGATATCTTACAAGAATGTCGGAAAATTTTTCAGAAATACTAATTTGAAAATTAGATTTAAATTCTAATTTGAAAAAAGTCCAACCAAATTTTGAGGATGGTTCACTAAAGGCATAGCCCGCATAACAGTTCAAAAGACTCTCCATATGAGAAAGGTGTTTTTTTATGCAGAGTAAGTCATCAAGATAATTTTTAGTTCCAATCTCTAAAGTAACGTTCATTATGCATCATCATCTTCATCAGATGCATTGCTAAGCTTGTCAGTTAAAGATACAAATTTTCCATCTTGTTGAATGTTAATTTTTGTATCCATCCTTACACTTAATCCAATTGAACGAAATAATCCCAACAGCTTTCCACCATCAAGAATATCAGTAATCTCACCGTTGGTAATTAATTCATGTAATTTATCAATTACAGTTTTAGTTTCATTTGGGAATTGAGATTCAGCATTTGTTAAAACTTCCAAGCCCCTAAATCCTAGTTGTTTAATCAATACATCTCTAGGGTTAACAATTTTTTCTTTAGTTGGTTCGACGGTATCTTCAGCAGTTTCTCGTGAAGAAATATTTTTTTGCATTTCAGCTAAACGCTTAGCTTGTAATCTTTGAAGTTCAGAATCATCTTCACTCAACCTTTAATCACTCCTATAGGCACTAATTTTGCAACTTTGCTAGCAATTCCCAAATTATGTGAAACATTAACTACAGCGTCAACATCCTTGTAAGCCTCAGGTGTTTCCTCTACAACGCCATCTCGAGTTAATGCTTTGATAAATACCCCTTTATCGTTAAGAGATTTTTTTACATAATCTTCAGTATAATTACGTCTAGCCTTTGATCTAGACATAGTTCTTCCAGCGCCATGAGCAGTAGAACCAAAACTCAAATCCATAGAATTAGATTTTCCAAGTAAAATCCAACTTGAAGTACCCATAGAACCAGGAACTAAAACAGGTTGACCTAGATCTCTGTATTTAGATGGAATTTCATCACGATTTGATGGAAATGCTCTAGTTGCACCTTTTCTGTGAACAACTAATTTTCGTTCTTCACCACCAACATTATGCTTTTCCACCTTTGCGATATTATGTGCAACGTCATAAACTAATTTCATATCAAGATCAGATTCTGTTTGATTAAACACACGTTCAAAAGATTTTCGAGTCCAATGAGTAATCATTTGTCTGTTACTCCATGCATAATTTAGTGCTGCAAACATTGCTTTTCTATAAGATTCGCCCTCTTCAGAAGTATTCGGGACACATGCAAGTTCCCTATCAGGTAGATTGATATTATATTTTTCCATAGCCTGCTCTGCAACTCGAAGATAATCACTACAAACCTGATGGCCAAATCCCCTAGACCCACAATGGATTAAAACCGTAATTGTTCCTTCTTTGATTCCCATTCTATTTGCAGCTTCTTCATCATGTATTTCTGCAACTTTTTGAATTTCAAGAAAATGATTTCCGGAACCAAGACTTCCAAGTTGAGGCGCACCTCTTTTTCTTGCTTTGTCAGAAACTTTGTTTGGATCGGCGCCAGATATTTTACCATTTTCTTCACAAACATCAGAATCATCGGATGAACCATATCCATGATCAATTGCCCAGTTAACACCATTTACTAAAACTTCATCAAGTTCTGAATTAGTAAGTCTAACTGCACCTTTAGAACCAACTCCAGAAGGAATAGAACTAAACAAATCATTAACTAAATCTTTTAATTTAGAACGAACTGTTTGTTCAGTTAAATTTGAACGAAGTAATCTCACCCCACAATTAATATCATAACCAACACCACCTGGGCTAATCATTCCTTCTTCAGCATCCATAGCTGCAACTCCACCTACAGGAAAACCGTATCCCTCATGGCCATCAGGCAAAACAACACTATGACTAACAATACCAGGAATAGAAGCAACATTTCGAGCCTGCATGATAGTTCTATCAGATAACATTTTTTGTAATAATGGTTCATCAGCATAAATTTTCACTGGAACTTTCATTCCAAGATTTGGATCAGCATCTATCTGATACTGATTTTCTCCAATTTTTTTTGGCATGCTTGATGACATAAGTATTGGTAGGATTTTCTTTCAATCCAATTTAAATCATCATAGGCATTCTAAGAATAATTTTAAATCAAGAAGAATTTAGTTCAAAATATGTTAGACAAAGCAATAATTACAGAAAAAGCAAATCAATTACTTGCAGAATTAAGAGGAAATCCAGATTGGGCAATTGATGAAAAAAATTTTAAACAAGGTTATTTGAAAGCACTAGAATGGGTATTATCAGATACCGGAATAAAACAAAAATAACTTAAAAATTTCAATCAAAAAATACCCAGTAATAGAGATCAATCACATAATGATCGCAAAAATAGATAGAAAAACAAGTAGATTTATTTTCTAATATACAGATAGCAAAATGTTGGCAATTTTACCTATTGATAATGGTCGTTACGGTACCAAAGAAATGATGGAAATTTTTAGTGAACAAAAAAAAATCGATTATCAGTTAGAAATTGAAGGAGCTGCTGCCATCTCCCAAAGTGAAATAGGAATTATTTCAAAAAGTATAGGTAAAGAGATTCACAGAGCCGCAATGTCAGGAAAAATCACTGCAAAAAGAATCAAACAGTTAGAAGCAAAAAGTGATCATGACACAGCAGCACTAGTAGAATCACTTAGCGAAAAATGTTCCAAAAGTGCAAGACCTTGGATCCATTATGGCCTTACAAGTAACGATTTAGTTGATACAAGTAATTCAATGCAAATGAGAGATGTATTGCAAATCATTGAACCTAAAGTTGCAAAAATGGCATCAATCCTTGCAAAAAAAGCTACAAAATATGCAAAGATACCGGCAGTAGGCAGAACACACGGACAACATGCCAGCATAATTTCATTTGGATTAAAATTTGCTAACTGGGCTGCAGAAATGGCAAAACATGTAGAGCGAATTGAAGAAATAAAGAAAAGAATTTTGATTTGTAAAACATTAGGAGTTGTAGGAACTGGTTCTTTAATGGGCGCAGAGGCACTAGAAGTACAAAGAAGATCTGCAAAAAGATTAAAATTATTTCCAGCAGAAGTTACAACACAAGTTGTTCCTAGAGAAAGATATGCCGAATATGTATTTGAGTTAGCATTAGTTGGTACAACATTAGAAAAAATTGCAATAGAAATTAGAAATTTACAAAGAACTGAAATCGGAGAAGTTGCAGAGCAATTCAAAAAAGGGCAAATGGGAAGTAGCGCAGTTCCAGTGAAAAGAAATCCAATAAAGAGTGAGCGAGTAACATCATTATCCAAATTAGTAAGAAGTCAAGTTGCAGTTGCATTTGAAAATATTCCACTATGGCATGAAAGGGATCTTTCAAATTCAGCTAATGAAAGATTTGTAATTCCAACAGTCTCAATTTTAGTTGATGAAATGTTAGAAACAATGACCAGAATTGTATCAAATTTAATGGTAAATGAAAAAAGAATTGTAGATAACCTATACATTACAAAAGGACAAATATTTGCAGAATTTGTTTTGGAGGCACTCATCAAAAAAGGCATTCCAAGATTTGTAGCCTATAGGGATGTACAAAGAGTTGCATTTGAGGCAAATGACAAGGGAATGTTCTACAAAGATGCAATTAAAAACGATAAAGCATTCTCTTCAAAATTAACAAATAAGGAAATAGATTCAATTTTTGCACCAGAAAAACATCTAGGAGCATCACCCAAAATAATTAGCAATGTTGAAAAATCAGTTCAGAAAACAATAAAAAAATTTATCTAATTTTTATTAAAGATTTATGAATTTTAGAACCATATTGTAATGCTTTTTTTCTTTTAGTGCAAGAAATTTCTGGAACACCTACATCACTAGCTAATTTACGTATGATATGTTTACGAAATAAGTCATCAGAACTATGAATTTTTTCAGAAATAGGAACAGTTTTTGCATACTCTATGAACGGTGCAGACAGTAAAGGTTGTAGAATTTTTACATTAAATTCTGAAGCAACTGTATTTACAGCCTTCATCATTTTTAATTCATTATCTAATTTCAATCCCATAACCTCATTAATTCGAATTTCACCTCCAGAAAAAGCTTCACGATATACATTATATCCACAAAATAATTCATCTATACCGTTACCAGTAATCACAGTATCAAGATTCAAACTTTTTGCAAGTTTAGATACATAATGAAAAGCAATACAGTTTTCATTCCAAGATAAATTATCAGTATCAATCACATTACGAATGTTAGAAGTAATTGTAGGAAATGTTTCACCATCAATTTCTAAAATATGATGCGGGTATTTTAGAAATTCATTAACTTCTTTAGAAAATAAAATGTCATGTGATTCGGAAAACCCAATAGTAAGCAAAACAACATCAAAGCCCATATCTGAACAAATTTTTGAAACTAATGTACTATCAACGCCTCCAGAAAAAGCAACACCTATTTTCTTTTTTGGCACTATCTCAGAAATAGAATTTTTGATATTTTTTAATAATGTCTGATTCAGGAAATCCATATCACTCACATTAAAGGATAGAATTAATTTTACATATATTTCCATAAACTATGTGCAATAGAGAGAAAATAGCCATAAACACAATAATAACGAAATATCTCACTGGAAAATAAAATGGAGCCAAAAGATATTTTTAAAAAAAGAAATTTGTCAAAAGTTAATTTTGATTATGAAGAATTAATTGGAAGGAATTTATCAAATACAAATCTAAGTGGAGTGAATCTTAAAAATAGAGACATACATAATGCAAATTTAAGTGGTGCAGATTTAAGTGGTGCAGATTTAAGTGACACAATATTATTTAATGTAAAATTAAGAGGAGCAGATTTACAAAATGTAAATCTTTCAAATGCAAAACTTTGGGATACTGACTTGTATGGTGTTGATCTTACAAATGCAAACATTAGCGGAGCAGATTTATTTTATGCAGATTTAAGAAATGCGGAAATAAAAAATGCAAATCTAAGTGGAGTGAATTTAAGATATACAAATTTTGAGGGCGCTACTTTTACATCCATAAATTTTACAAATGCAAATTATGATTTAGATACAATAGATACAATTTCAAAAGATATAAAATTAATTTTAGAAATGCAAGGAAAATTATGGTAAAAATAAAAAAATTAAGAAAATATGCAATTCATCAATCTTTTAATCTAACAATAACAGCAAAACAGCATGATGAGATTATCAGAATTGGAAATAGTGGAAGAGTTAAAAAAATTATCAGAATGGAGTATAAAAAATAATAAACTACACAAAGAATTTAAATTTGATAATTTCAACCAAGCATTTGGTTTTATGACTAGAGCAGCTATGGAAATTGAAAAAATGAATCATCATCCAGAATGGTTTAATGTATACAATAGAATTACAATAGAATTAACAACGCATGATGCAGGCGGAATTACAAAAAATGATGTCAACCTTGCTAGAATTTTAAATTCATTAGTTTAGTGTAAAAAAAATTATGTCCAATCAGATCATTACAGAATTTATATTATATCCATAATGAAAAAAGGTCACATGACTGCAAGCCCTACAATTTTAGATTCAGATTTTAAGTATATAGACAAAAAGGGAAATTTGCTAAAAACCAGAACAGAGTTAACTGTAGCACAAATGCTAGCATTTTTAGAAAATGATTACGATTACAATCATGAAATTACACTAAAAAATGGAACTAAAGTAAAAATTGATTTTAAAACAGAAAAGGGGTTAATCGAAGTAATCGATAACGATAAGGATATTGAAAAATATAAACAACTTAAAGAAGATTTTCCTGAAAAAAAAATTATGGCAATTGGACATGCAAAATATGTTGCACAGATTAAAGAATTACAAGACATAGTATTTTATGATAAAACACCTCAAACAGGATCGATATTTTTAGAAGACGCATCATTTTCATTTGACTATGCACACATACTCCCATTAGTTGAAAAATGTTCAATTCTACACGGACATACATCATCAGTTATGGTAGAACTAGTGGGTCAAATGAAAAATAATTTACTGGTTGATTTTGGAATAGCAAAAAAAATCATTAAAGAAGTCGTGAACGAATTTGATCATAAATTTTTCATCAATAGAAAATATCTAAAAAAAGAGGACGATTCCCATTATGAAATTAATTTCGAGGGACCAAAAGGAATGTTTGATCTGCAAGTTCCAAAAGATACAACGTATCTTTTGGAAGGAGAAGCTACAGTTGAAAATTTATCAAGTGAAATCATAAAATTATTAGTTCCAAAAATGCCAGCAAATGTAGAAGCAGTAGGGGTTTACATCTACGAAGGATACAACAAAGGATCTCACATAATTTCCAATATTGAAAGATAAAAAATGGAGTCAAAAATATCAGAAAAAGCATGGAATCCAGAATTAGAAAAAAATATTCTAAAACAATGGGAAGAAGATAAAATTTATGATTTTACACCTAAAGAAAATAACTTCACAATAGACACACCGCCACCATATCCATCAGGCAGACCATGGCACATAGGTGCAGCAGCGCATTATTCTCAAATAGACATGATTGCACGTACTGCAAGAATGGCTGGAAAAAACGTATATTTTCCAATAGGCATAGACAGAAACGGATTACCAGTAGAGCTGTATACAGAAAAAAAGCACAAAATTAGAATGAGAGAAACAGATAGGAATGAGTTTCTAGGTCTATGTGAAAATGCTTTAGATGATTTAGAAGCAGAAATGATTCTAATTATGAAAAGTTTAGGAATTAGCGGAGATTTTGCAAATTACTATAGAACAGATTCTGAAGAATATAGAACACTAACGCAATCAACATTCATTGACTTATGGAAAAAAGGTCAAGTGTATCTTGCAAATAGACCCAACAATTATGATTGGATTTCAGGAACTACCATTGCTGATGCAGAAATAACCCATGAAGACATACAAACAAAATTAGTTTATATGAAATTTAAAATAAAAGATACAGATCAGGAAATAATTATTGCGAGTACAAGACCGGAGTTACTTTGCGCATGTAGAACAATTATTGTTAATCCAGAAGATGAGAGATACTCAAAATATATCGGTAAAAAAATAATTGTTCCAATCACCAATGCAGAAGTAGAATTGATAACTCATAATTCAGCTAAACAAGAATTCGGATCAGGGGCAGTAATGGTATGTAGTTATGGTGATCAAAATGATGTTGCATTATTTAGAGAATTACAATTAGAAGAAATAATCGCAATTGGACTAAATGGAAGAATGACAGAAGTTGCAGGTGAATATGCAGGCTTGAAACCAAAACAAGCAAGAACAAAAATTATAGAAGATTTAGAGACAGGAGGATTTGTTGAAAAAATTGAAGACATTATTCATAGAACCCCAATTTCAGAAAGAAGCAAAGCTCCAATTGAAATAATACCAATGGAAGAGTATTATCTTAAACAAAAAGAAAAAGTTAAAAAAATGAAAAAAGTAGGAGAAGAAATTACATTTCATCCTACAATGCACAAGCAAATTTTGATGAATTGGTTAGAATCAATTAATATCGATTGGCCAATTTCAAGAAGACGATTTTATGGTACTGAAATTCCAATTTGGTATTGTAAAAAATGTTCAGAGCCACATGTTCCAGAACCAGGAAAATATTACAGACCTTGGAATCAAAAATGTCCAATAGCAAATTGTACAAAATGTAAATCTACAGAGTTTATCGGTGAAGAAAGAACATTTGACACATGGATGGATTCCAGCGTATCACCACTTTTCATTAGTAAATTTGGAAAAGATGAGGAATTTTTCAAAAAGGTTTATCCAGCATCGATTAGGCCGCAAGCAAAAGACATTGTGAGAACATGGCTATACTATACGTTATTGAGATGTGAAGAATTAACAGGGGAAAAACCATGGTCCAAGGCTTGGGTAATGGGGTACGGTTTAGATGAAAAAGGAATGAAAATGAGTAAAAGTAAAGGAAATGCAATAGATCCATTACCAGTAATTGAAAAATTAGGTGCAGACACTTTTAGATTTTGGAGTGCAAGTGAGATTAATCACGGATATGACTTTAGATGTAATGAACAAAAAATCGAATCAACTAGAAAATTTTTAAGCAAATTATGGAATGTTTCCAGATTTTTATCTAGTTTTCCAGTAATTGATGCAGGAATCACAAATCCTTCAGATAAATGGATTTTATCTGAACTAGACAAGTTAGTAAAAGAGTGTAAAAAGGGGTATGAAGAGTATAATTTCTTTATTCCTGCAATTGCAATTAGAGAGTTCACTTGGAACGTATTTGCAGCACATTATATTGAAATGGTCAAAGCTAGAGCATACGGAATTAATTTTTCAGATGAAGAAAGAGATGGTGCAATATTTACACTTCACAAAACATTGGCAACAATTTTAAAATTATTAGCTCCAATTACGCCATTCATTACAGAACATCTTTGGAAAATATTGTATTCAAATGAAAGTATACATAAAGAAAAACAAGTTGATGTTGAAAACATAGAAGAGCAAACAGAAATCACCAAACAAATATCAGAATTCAATTCCAAAGTTTGGAATGAAAAAAAATCTCAAAATCTGTCATTAAAAGATTCAATTGAAATTGAAATTCCAGAAACGCTAAAACCATTTGAAAAAGATTTAAAATCAATGCACAATTTGCTAGATTAAATTTTGATCATAAACTAAATTGGCACTAGGAAAATTATGAGATTAATATTATAATAGCTGAAAAAGATTTTTTCATTATTGAGTAAACAGTACAAAAGTTTCACAGAAGAATTAAAAATTCAATGTCCAGAGTTACCAAAAGATAAGCTAAAGGATGTCACAACTGATTCAGGATTATCCACATTAGAGGACTTTAGAAAACATGAATTTGTCAATTTTGAGGCTAAAAGAGAGGATCTTTACAGATTAAGCATGGATATCGAAGCATATGCAGTAAAAAATTATGCTCCATTACTAGCTACATTTGAAACTGAAGCATTATACAAATATGTACAAAAACGATATACAGAAATTTTGAAAAAAATTCCTCATGCGTGGATAATAGGAGGTTTTGATGATCCATTTTTGATTCCACCAGATTCAGTTCCAGCTACAGCAGAAATTCTAAGTTGTTTAGATACTAATATTGAAAAAATGTGGATTGTAGTCACAAGAGGGGAAAATGGTCCATTTGGTTTAGTTGCAGAAGATCTAGGTAATGATAAATTTAGAGGATTCTTTACAATGGATTCAAAAATAATTGAAAACGTTATAAAAATTATTAACGATACAATGCGAATTAAAATTAAATTTTCCAAACAATAATTTAAAATAAAAATGAAAAAATAATTTTTATTATAAAAATAAAAATCAGTTATGTCTTGGAGTTGCAGTACCAGTTACTTTAACAATTTGCGGGTCTGCACAGACTTTTTCAATATGTCTGATTCCCATCAAACCTGAGAAGATAACTCCATCTCCCCACTTGTTAGTAGAAATTTCTATTGGAAATTTATCTCTGGCTTCCTCTTGTTTTATGTGGAGATCTACACCTTTTTCATATGTTACATCAAGATGAACATGTGGAATGTCGGGACCAACATATTTCTTCAAATTTATCTCAAACAGCATTACTCGTATTAAGAGTTCAGTGTCAATTTTTGGATGAACACTTTTGATTTGTTCAAAGAACTGTTCAAAATATGGTGCTATAGAGCCTGTTGTAATTTGTTCTACCATGAAAAACTTTAGATTTCATGATATTTAATCAATAACAAACAAACAATCTAGTGCCAAAATCATATAGAAATAAAATCGGTTATTTTAACAATTTAATTTTTCAGAGTATTTGCAAGATTTACAAAATATTTGTGAAGTGAAATATCACTGGTTAATTCAGGATGAAATGCAACTCCAATTACATTATTCTTTTTTACAGCAATAATTTTTTCATTAAATTTAGATAAAACTTCTACATCAGAACCGACATCAGAAATTGATGGAGCTCTTATGAATACACCATTAAACTTAGAAATGCCAATAGAATTTAGGGAAATATTAGACTCAAAAGATTGTCGTTGACGTCCAAAAGAATTTCTCTCTAATTTAATATCTAAAATATCTAGAAGGGGTTGATCAATTTTTCCTACAACTTTATCGTTGGCGTTGTTAGACAACAATACCATTCCTGCACATATTCCCAATACAGGCATACCCTGTTCAATTTTTTCTTTTAAAATTTTTAGTGAACCGTTAAACTTAGAAAGTTGTCCAATAGTGGTGCTCTCACCACCTGGAATTACAAGACCATCTACTTTAGAAATTTCATCAGAAGTTTTAACAGCAGCAACAGTTGCATCAATACCTAATGCATCAATTGCGGCCTTTACAGATAAAATATTTTCAAGTACGTCACCTTGTATGGATAAAACACCAAAAGTAAGACTCATGCTGCACCACCTCTATCTTGCATACGTAAATCTAATGTTTTAACATCTAAACCATGAATAGATTGTCTTTCATCAATCATTTTTTGGGCTTCCTTAACTTTATCAGATTCATTCCAAAAAGTAGTTGCTAAAACAATTGCATTTGCTCTTTGTTGTGCATCATCAGCACTAAAAATTCCTGAACCGACAAAGATACCATCACATCCAAGGGACATCAAATATGCTGCATCTGCAGGGGTTGCAATTCCACCTGCTGCAAAATTTACTACAGGTAATCTTCCAAGTTTTGCTGTTTGCTCTACAATATCATATGACACTTTGAATTCTCTAGAGATTCGAACTAAATCTTGATTGTCACCAGAATCATAAATTGATTTTATTGTTCTTAATTCGTCATTAACTTTTTTAATATGAGTAATAGCTTCTGCAACATTTCCAGTTCCAGGTTCACCCTTTGTTCTTATCATTGATGCGCCTTCCTCAATTCTTCTCAAAGCTTCTGCCAATGAACGTGCACCATTAACAACAGGTGTAGTAATATCCCATTTCCAAATATGACGTAACTCATCTGCAGGAGTTAAAACTTCAGATTCATCAATCATGTCAACATCAGTTTCTTGTAACACTAATGCTTCGCTCACATGTCCAATTCTACATTTGGCCATTACGGGAATGGTAACAGAATCCATAATTTCTTCAATAATTTTTATGCTTGCTGTACGTGCAACTCCACCAGCTTTTCTAACTTCAGATGGAAGTTTATCTAAAACCATAACAGAAACTGCGCCAGCCTCTTGTGCGATTAATGCTTGTTCAACATTTGTGACATCCATTACAACACCATTTTTTTGCATATGAGCAAAACCACGCTTCAATCTACTTGAACCACGTATTGTATCAATAGAATCCAATTTTTCAGAAAGTATTCCTTTAGCATCAATTCGTTCACCAGATAGTGGTAACATACTCTAATTTTTCCTCAAGGCTATTTGTACCTATTCACTAATTTCAGACATTATTTTATCTAATTCAGATTCCACCATGGTAATTATGGGCGGGATAAAATCAGATGTTGCATTGGATTCAGGCCAATGAATTTGATTAACACGTCCGTTAAGAGTAATCTTAACTGAAGATTTTTGATAATCTTTCACATTTTCTAAAACTGAAAAAGAATTAGGCTCTATTGCAATGAAACCGGTTTCTTTTATGAGAGCTTTAATTTTATTCAATTTTTTTTCATCTATTTTTGATTTAATGTCAGGTTGAGGATATCCTTTTTCAGTTATAGTGTATTTAATTTCTCCATCATTTTTTATTAAAAGAATTTCAGTTTTTTGGGAACCAGTCCTCTCAGCAATGCCATTAGATATTTTTTTTAATTGATGTTTAGTATACTCAATTTCAATTTTATCAAAAGAATTTGTAGCAGACATAGGAATCTCATTTTTTGTTACTAGTGGAAGTGCAAGTAATATTGCAGCAATTACGGGAATCGCTCCTAATAGAAAATAAATGGGTTTGGCCATAATTGCTTAACAATATAGAATTAGCGATTATTGCAAATAAATCTTGGTTAAAAATAAGTTAAAATTCAAGCAAATTGTTTCGATTCTTGTGGGTTCGTAGCCTAGCCTGGTAGGGCGATGGTCTCCAAAACCATCGATCGTCGGTTCAAATCCGATCGGGCCCACTTAGAATGTTATTTTTTATTGCTTAGAACGTTTAAGGCAGAACCCTGTCTAAACCATTCAATTTGTAATTTATTATAAGAGTGATTTAGTTGAATTTCTTCTTTATTTCCATCGTTATGAGTAATAATACAAGTAACTTGTTTTTCAGGTTTCAAATTATCTAAATCAATTAAACTGATTTTATCATCTTCACAAATTTTTTCATAATCATTTGGTTCATTAAAAGTCAATGCTAACACACCTTGCTTTTTCAAATTTGTTTCATGAATTCTTGCTAAACTTTTTGTTATAACTGCAACACATCCCAAATAACGAGGCGTCATAGCAGCGTGTTCTCTGCTACTTCCTTCACCATAATTATTATCCCCAATAATTACCCAGTTCATTTTTTGTTGTTTATATTGTCTAGCAATTTTTGAAAAAGGTTCAACCAAATTATTTAAAATATTTTTTCCGTTTCCAACTTCATCATTAAAAGCATTAACAGCACCTAACAACATGTTATCACTAAGATTATCCAAATGGCCTCTAAGAGATAGCCATGCGCCAGCAGGAGAGATATGATCAGTAGTACACTTTCCTTTTGCCTTAACCATTATTGGAAGTTCAACATAGTCATCACCACTCCATTTGTTAAATGGTTGTAGACGTTGTAGACGTTTACTATTAGGATCAATAATCACCTCAACATTATTTGAATCAACAGGTGGTTCAACAAAAATACCATCAGGTATCATAAATCCATCCTCAGGAACTTCAGGTGCAATTTTTGGAGGTTCTAGTTTAAATTTACTTCCATCAGATGCAGTAAGATAATCTTTGATAGGATTAAAAGATAATCTACCACCCAATGCTAATGCAATAATCATTTCAGGACTACCAATAAAATTCAGCGTGGTTCTCTGTCCATCGTTTCGTCCAGGAAAATTTCTGTTGAATGTAGTTATAATAGAATTTTTTTCATTTTTTTCTAATTCAGGTCTATTCCACTGACCAATACACGGACCACAAGCATTAGCCAAAACAGTCGCTCCAATATCTTTTAGAGAATCCATTTGACCATCTCGTTCAATAGTGCCTCTAATTTGCTCAGACCCAGGAGTTACAAGTAGTGGGATTTTAGATTTAATTCCTTTAGATTTTGCTTGTTCAGCTAAACTAGCTGCCCTAGACATATCTTCATACGAAGAATTAGTACAACTTCCAATTAACGCAACAGATATTGGATCTACATAGTCATTAGAAGACACGTCGTCAGCAAGGTTAGATATGGATCTTGCTAAGTCAGGAGTATGAGGTCCAGCAATATGGGGCTCCAAAGTAGACAAATTAATTTCAATTACTTTATCAAAGAATTTTTCAGGATTAGATTCAACTTCAGGATCTGCAACTAGTAATTCTTTATTTTGATTTGCAAGTTCTGCAATTTCTTTTCTGTCAGTATATTTTAGATAAGTTTCCATCCTTTCATCATAAGGAAATATAGAACAAGTAGCACCAATTTCTGCACCCATATTTGTGATAGTAGCTTTACCAGTACAGCTGATGGATTCCGTACCAGGGCCAAAATATTCAACAATGGCATTTGTCCCACCAGAAACAGTTAGTTCTTCAGCAACTTTTAAAATAATATCTTTAGGTGCAGTCCAACCATCAAGTTTACCAATTAATTTTATACCAACTCTTTTTGGATAAAGTAATTCCCAAGGTAATCCGGCCATAGTTTCTGCAGCGTCTAAGCCTCCAACACCTATTGCTATCATTCCAAGACCACCAGCATTAGGAGTATGTGAATCAGTTCCAATCATTAAGCCGCCAGGAAATGCATAGTTTTCTAAAACTACTTGATGTATAATTCCTGCACCTGGTTTCCAAAATCCACATCCATATTTTGCACATGCAGATTGTAAAAATTTAAAGACTTCGCTATTTTCATCCAATGAAACCTTCATGTCAACGTCACCTTGAACTTCTGCACGGATCAAATGATCACAATGAACAGTGGTTGGTAGCGATGTTTGTTTTAATTGAGCTTGCATGAATTGTAGCATCACCATTTGTCCAGTAACATCTTGTAAAGCAACCCTGTCAGGTTTAAGAAAAACATAATCCTTTCCACCCTCAAAATTTTGTTCGTTAATTTCATTAAAATGTCCAGATAGAATCTTTTCAGTAAGTGTAAGAGGTCGTCCCACAACATTTCTAAACTTTACAATATTTTCTTTTAATTTTAGATAAACATTAGAAACAAGTTCAGGACTAGTAGCAATTACCATGATATATAGAAAATTCTCCCTGAATTTAATATTTACAATTTAAAAATAGAAAAAAATATCAAAATATCCAGATTAATGCTCAACAATTATAAGCTAACTCCAGCTTTATAATGCGGTGTCAATAAATTCAAAATTATTTAAAGGAGTACTACAATAATGGTCAATAAGGGATTTCCAAAATTTGGAATGTCACAAGCAGGATCATTTGTTGCGGCTCTTAAAAATTATAATTTACCAGATTTTATTTTAGTTCTAATTGCCAAGGAATGCAAATCAGAATTACTTGAGAGAGGCAGAATTGATGACAGATTACAAAGCATGAATGATGATGCTTTACATCTACTGCATAAAGTCTTCGTAGATTGTGAAGAAGACGGTGCAGGCAAATATGCACAGTATAGATTTTTTGCATATGTTTCAAGTATGTATCATAAATGTGAAGTATTAGTAAATGAGACCATACCAGGTGCAACAGGCAAAGATCATAAAGTTCTCGTTGCAGTAAAAAATAATGGAATGTATATTTCATTAGCACATAACAAAGCAACAGGAAATCCAGTTAATAAAAAAGAAACAGACAGATTTTATGAAATGGTAGATGATATTAAAAAAGGAGATCACGGAACAATGCTAACAGATGCGGTGTATGGCTCATCAGTAGGTTTTAGAAAAGAAGCACTAGAAGATCTTGCAGAATTAAGTAAATCAAGAGATAATGATCCTGAAAATAAATTAGATTTTAAAATTGCAAACTTTGAAAACAATATTTATTCAGTTACTAAGTGCTGATATTTTAAAAAAAATTAATTTGTGAATTTACTAATATCCATAGTTAAAAACATAGGTTTACCATCAGTGTTTTGAAAGTTTTCACCGTATTGCTGAAATTCTAATTGATCATAGAAATGTTTTGTCCAAACATCATGAACTTCATGAATGTATTTTCTATTTCCTTTAAGTCTCAACATTTCATGAAGAATTTCATGTGAAACAGTTGTACAATTTTTTTCTGCTAAAAATAAAATGTCTGAAGATTCTTTAGGAGATTGCCAAAATATCATTCCAAAATTTTCTGCGTGATACCCTTCACAGGTGCAATCAGTCCACAGAGGTTTAAAATGAGTTAAGTAAAAATGATAAGTGTCTTTTCCTCGTTGCTCATGATCACGTACAAGTGTATGTGTATCAAGTTTCTGAAAAATACTTCTGGGTTTTGTAATTAATTCATCACATTTAATTTCATAATCTATTCCAAAATTTTCATTAATCCATACTTTGTAAAATTGGGCCATTTTTTTGATATATTCAAATTCATTTTTTTTCTTCTCAAGATCTTCCTCTTTCACAACAAAAATAAAATGTAAAAGCATGATTAAAAAAAAGAAAATCTATGTTTGACCTTCGATACCCATAAGGGTCAAAGTAGAGCGAATCTTTTCAATTTTCCTAATTTTCCACGTAATTGTTTCTCGTAGTTTTTCAACTGTATCAGATTCGATCTTGGCCAAAATATCGTATGCACCAAAAGTTCCATGAACTTCCTTAACACCGTCTAAGCCCTTTAGTTGCTGAATAATAGCTTCCTCAGAACCTAGTTCACAGTTTATCAAAACATAAGCTGTTGCCATACAATAATAAGATAATTCTACTATATCAATAAACCGATTACAATTATTCTTGAGAAATTTTTAAAATTTCATCCCAAATAGATTTAGGTACAGGCATTACAGATAATCTTGAAATTCTAACAAGTTCCCAGTCTTTAAATTTTTTATTGATTTTTATTTCAGTTAACGTTACAGGTCGTTTTAGAGTTTTTTTATATTTTACATCAACTACAATAAAACGCTCAACGTCTTCTTTTGGATTTGTATAAGGTTTTGAAGTAATTTGCATTATTCCCACTGCTTGTCTTTCCTTACCAGTATGGTAAAACAAAATCAAATCACCAGATTTCATTTCTCGCATATGTTTTAGTGCTAAATTATTATGAACACC